>JACYMF010000042.1 GCA_015272165.1 Cyanobacterium sp. T60_A2020_053 | reverse complement strand
CGATTTTTTTGTTGGTTCGTTTACATCCCCCGTTGATTTCAGTGGGTATTTTTTTGTTGAGAAATTCAACGGGGGTCTTTCACTCACATTTCAAGATAAAAAGGGAACATTTTATGGCGTTAATGTCGTCAGGGTGAACAGTTTGTTAAAGTATAGGTTAATTAAATTTTATTGGTAAATTTTATGATTTCTTGGTTAAAAAATAGTAAAAAAATCTTATCTATTGTAGCGGTGACGGGCGCTATTATCGGCACAATGCCTTTTATTGCCTTAGCACAAAGTAACTCTGGCGTAACTCTTTTTGGCGGAGTAGATCGAGAAAATATCCTTAATTATTATTTAGATTTTGGCGGAAGATCAAAAAGCTGGGATCGTTACCGTTTAAGGATTCCCGGCAATAAGTTAACGGAAGGAGTTTCCAAACTTTATGTGGTTTACCCTGATTATTTCGATGGTAAATTTGATACAGATGAAATCCAAGTACGTCTTAATAATAAACCTTTACCCCTGAGAGAAGTCATTTGGGATCAAGAAAGCAGAGTAATTGAAATTAATCTCGAACAACCTTTGTTAGAAAGTCGTAATATCGAAATCGTCATGTCCAATGTTTATAATCCTAGCAGTGGGACATTTTACCTACAAGGACAAATGATGACGGCGGGACAAATTCCCCTCCGTCTAAGTCTTGGTACTTGGATTTTGAGTATTAATTAGAAGCTGGTGAATAATTATTTTACTCAAAACTATGACAATATAGGAATGTAAGGGGCTTAAGCCCTTTGCTACCCCTTACCTATATACAATTAACGTTGCACAATAACTTAATAATCTCTAGGGTTTGATAACAGGAGCGTTATTGATAAACTCATTCATGTTAATCACATAGTTTCCGCTACTTCTGTCTGACCACAGCAACTTGTTGGGTTGAAGCGCGCTGGTAGGAAAACATTTGTTGCATTTGAGGGTTATCTTTGGGTTCAAGGGTTAAAAGTAAACCATCTGCTATAGGATTACTAATGGAACTCTGTTCTACGGTAGGAAGTTGTGATGAGGATGGCTCTTCGATCACTGTGACGTTAGAGGAGGTATTTTGAGGTGCTGAATTGTTATTCGTAATAACGCTATTATTCGGGGTGGATGATTGAGGGGGGACGGGCGCTGGATTTTCTGTCGGGTTATTTCCCATGCCCTCTAAATTATCGGGAGGAATTTCCTCACTCACGTCCACTTCTTCTAAGAATTTATCGATGGCTAAAATGCTCTGACCTTCTGCTGATCTGGTAACGGGTGAACCGCCACGAACACGGGCGCTGAGGTCAAAAAGATCATTCATGACCTTTTGGGGATTATCATTGGGTTGTAGGGTGATTAATAGCCCATTCCGACGACAACTGATGCCACGACCCGGTATATTTTGGGCTACACAAATGGCAGGTTGATTATTTATATTACCTGTGGTGACGTAACGTAGCGCTCCTTGGTCGGAAAATTCCTGAAATCTACTGGTAATGGCTTGACAACGTTTGAGGGGAGACCAGCCAGAAAAAAGATTACTTTTCCAGACAATTAAATCAATTCTGCCCCTTTTGGTATCAACGACGGTGGTGGGTGAGCCATTTTTCATGACACAACGATAGACATTTCTAGTTTGGGCTTCCACGGTAGGAATGTTAAAAGTATTGCTGATGCCGAAAGTAGAAACAAGGGTTAAGGCAAATAGTTTGTTTTTCATGATATTCAGATGTGATTACTTAGATGGATTTGTCGTGGGAGCGTCATTTATAGGGAGTTGTGAAGGTGCTGTTTCTAATGGTTGAGTGGGAAGAATCTCACTTTCATTCTGCCCAATTTCGTCGGAATTTATCACAGCTTCCGCTAATAAATCATTGATATTTAAAACCACTTGATTCGCTCCTGTTCTCACGAGGGGTGAACCGCCACGAACACGGGCGCTTAGGTCAAAAAGTTCCTCCATCACTTTTTGAGGGTTATCACTGGGCTGTAGAGTCAGTAATAGACCATTTTTCTCACAACTTAAACCTCTTCCCGGTATATTTTCAGCCACACAAATCACTGGTTGACCTTCTAATTTACCATTGGTTACATATCGTAATTTACCTTGGTCGGAAAAATTCTGAAAACGACTACTAATAGCCTGACATCTTTCTAAAGGAGTCCACCCCTGAAAAATACTACTTTTCCAGACAATTAGATCAATTCTACCTCTACGGGTATCTACTACCGTGGTGGGTGAGCCTTGTTTCATGATACAGCGATAGTTATTTTTCGTCTCCCCTTGTGCGGAGGGAGCGAAGATGAAACTGCTTAGGCTTAATGTTGAAAGTAAGGTAATAGAAATAAGATTTTTAAACATAGAAATTCTCCCGTCTGTCTATAAATATATAAATTTAATAAAAATTAACTAATTACAACTATTTTTAGTGTTATAATTACACTATTTTTAGACTGCTTTTCTTTGAGAATTGTTCCTTAATTTTCCTGTTTTGATTTTAGCTTAATTTTCTTCAGTAGAGATTAATTATTGCGGAAAATAAAGTCAAGAGTATCAAGCTAATTTTCAAGTAGGCTAGATTAATGTTAGGATTACTGATAATCAATCATTACGTCATCAAAAAAATAAGTAATTCTTACTGAGTTAATGTGCTAAATTGACAATTCAAAAAAGCAACAGACATATTTAAAAGTAGTGGCAAAAGCCATCATGACAAAGCAAATTATTACCTACAGCCCAGCTTACACTCTTGTACCGACTTACGAATGTTTTAATCGTTGCAGTTACTGTAATTTTCGCACTGATCCGCTAAAAAATCAATGGTTACAGTTAACTGAAGCTGAAAAAATACTTAAAAACCTCAAAACTCAAGAGATTACCGAAATTTTAATTCTCAGTGGTGAAGTGCATCCTCAATCTAGTCGCCGTAAATTATGGTTTAATCACATCTACAATCTGGCGCACCTCGCCGTTAATCAAGGTTTTTTTCCTCATAGCAATGTAGGACCTTTATCTTTTCAGGAAATGGCAAAATTTAAAGAAGTTAACGTTTCCATGGGTTTGATGTTAGAACAATTAAGCCCAAAACTACTTGATACAGTACATCGGCGCGCGCCGAGTAAACATCCAGAAATAAGACTACAACAATTAATTTGGGCAGGAAAACTCAAAATTCCCTTTACCACGGGAATCCTTTTAGGCATCGGTGAAAACAAACAAGACAGAATCGAAAGCCTCAAAGCTATCGCAGAAATTCATTCCCAATGGCGACATATTCAAGAAGTGATATTACAACCCTATTCTGTGGGCGCTAAAGAAGAACTATTGGCAGAAAACTTTAATGCCAAAGAAATGTTAGCAACCGTTGCTATTGCCAGAGAAATATTACCCGATGATATTACCATTCAAGTGCCACCGAATCTAGTGAAAGATCGTCAACTATTACTGGAATGTTTAGCATTAGGATGCCGAGATTTAGGCGGTATCGTGCCAAAAGATGAAGTTAACCCTGACTATCACCATGATAATTTATTGAATTTACAAGAATTTTTAGCCCATTATGACTGGCAATTACAGCAGCGACTTCCCGTTTATCCCCATTATTACTCGTGGGTAAATGATTTACTGCAAAAATGCTATAAAAGGGCAAAGTTAACTATGTAGGGTGTACTGAAAATGAAAAAGTTGTGTTGTCAACGCAAATTGTTAGTTGACAATTGTGGGGTTTTACTATCCTCATGTAGTGTATCTAATCTTGTATCTTAACTGCATTTAAAAAAAAGGGGGGAAACAGCTAAGGTATAATTTTTCATGATTAAGCGAAATTGATATAAACCAAGTTTTTTGTTTCTCGCAAAGGCGGAACGAAAATCCTTGTGACAAGTTTAAGGAAGTGAAAAGCGCTGGATAGAATTTTCAACCCTGGATTATTTGATCAAAAAACCGACATCTAAATGATGTCGGCAAAGTATTTGTTGTCGTATAATCTTGAGGAAACCTTCGCAGAGATTATCCAAGTCTTCTTTGTAAGATTTCTTTACATTTATTGTAACAAAAAGTACATTATTTGCCAAATTTATTTGTCATCGTTTAATGACTCTAGTTTTTAGGAAAACATATATCCCTCTTTTGTCATTCTCCGAAAACTTTTACCATTATTGGATCACATAACCTTGATTAGCAAAATATTTCAAGACTTTTTAAGTAATCAAATTTATCAGATTAAAAAAATGCCGGAAACTATTACCACTAAAGCAACTCTATCGGAAAGTGATAAAAGAGGGATATATAAAAAAAGGGGTTGCTGGTTTTAGGTATGAAAAGACTTAAAATACATCTTTTCTCCAGCGAAAAGCAGTTGGTACATCTTGGAATTTTAGATAGTGAATATCTTAACGTTTCCACTAATTTGGAATAACACAAGGTTTTTCAGTGTAGTCTTGCCAGATAATGTCTTAATGTTATCAATTACTCTTTGCCTTAGTTAAAATGTGGGTAAAATAACAGCTAGATATGAATTAGTCTTTTGAAAATATCATGCAATTAAGCAATTTTCGGCGTAAAAATAATTTTAGTAAAAAACCCTTAACTCAGCCTTCCACTCCAGCGCGCGAAAAAGAGCAAAAACTTTTGACTGTAGGGCAAAAAGGTCAGCCTCTATTTATCTTAATCGTCATTACGCTATTTTTGTTTGGTGCCATTGGCTCACGATTAGCTTATTTGCAGATAATTCAAAGGGATATATATACCCAAAAAGCAGAAAATAATCGTACCCGTGTTACTCCCCGAGCGCCCGTCAGAGGTAGTTTATTTGATCGTCATGGCAAAGTATTGGGGGCAACTCGTTTATCCCATTCCGCTTATATATTACCGAGGGCGCAAAAACAGGAAAATTGGCAAGAAATCAGCGCCCTCCTCGCCGACATTTTAGGGCAACCGGTAGCAGAGTTAAAAGCCCAAGTGGAGAAAGAAGATTATGATTCCCCCACTTTAATTAGAATTGCCCGTAATTTAACTCCAGCACAAATTACCGCCATTGAAGAAAACCGCAATTTATTCCAAGAAGTAGAAATCGACATCGACACGGTGAGGGTATATCCTCAAGGCAAAACCGCTTCCCACGTTTTAGGTTACACCAGAGAAATCAACGCCGAAGAATACGCCGAGTTAAAAAAACAAGGTTATCGCTTGGGAGATGTAATCGGTAAAATGGGAGTAGAAGCCGGATTAGAACAAGAATTACGGGGAGAATGGGGAGGAATGATGCTAGAAGTGGATGGCGCTGGTAGGGTGGTGCGCCGTTTAGGACAAAAACCCTCTGCTTCGGGGGATGATATTACTCTCACCCTTGATTTAGAGTTGCAAAAAGTGGCAGAAAGCGCATTGGGTAAGAGGAAGGGCGCTGTAGTTGCCCTCGATCCTCGTAATGGTGAGGTTTTAGCGATGGTTAGTTATCCCCGTTTTGATCCTAATATTTTTACGGGCGCTATTACCAATGAAATGTGGCAGGAAATTCAAGGGGAAGGCAATCCCTTTATTAATCGTGCTGTCAACGGTTTTCCCCCTGCTTCTACCTTTAAAATCGTCACCGCTACGGCTGGAATGGAAACAGGTAAATTTCCCCCCAATACGGTATTACCTACCTATGCTTATTTGCGCGTGGGGGGGATGGCGCTGGGCGAGTGGAATCGTGCCGGTTTTGGTCCGATGAATTATATTCGTTCTATGGCTTGGAGTAGTAACACTTTTTACGGTCAAATTGGGCGCGGTGTGGGCGGTGAAAATCTCATTGCTTGGTCTCGTAAATTCGGTTTCGGTAGTAAAACGGGCATCGAATTAAAAGAGGAAAGTGGGGGATTGATTGCTGATGAGCATTGGAAACAACAACGATTTAACTGGGAATGGACTCAAGGAGATACCATTAATATGTCTATCGGGCAAGGTTTTACCCTCGCTACCCCTCTACAGGTAGCCATGATGTTTGCTGTACCAGCTAACGGTGGCTATCGTGTTAAGCCTCATTTTCACCTTGACCCTGATAAAGTCAAAAATGTATCTCTAAACCTCAAACCTGAAACCCTCAACACCCTTAGACAAGGGTTAAGGGCAGTCATCACCAGTGGCACGGGGAGGGGCGCTAGTTTACCTAATATCGCTGTGGCTGGAAAAAGTGGTACAGCGGAAGCACCCCCCGGCAAGTCCCACGCTTGGTTTGGGGCTTATGCGCCCTACGACAATCCTTCTATCGTTGTGGTGGCATTTGTGGAGCATTCTGGCGGTGGTGGCGGTAAGGTGGCAGGACCTATCGTTCAACAAGTTTTACAAGCTCATTTTAAGTAGGAGTTGATGAATTATGAATTATGAATTATGAATTATGAATTATGAATTATGAATTATGAAATAATAACTTCCTTTGCCCTTTTTACTTTACCCTTTTTAAACCTTTGCCCTTTGCCCTTTTAACTTTGCCCTTTTGAGCAATTATCAATTTTTAATACGTCATAATTACCAAAAACTTTTAACGTTTTAGTTAAACTAGACAGTTGATCTAAAGCGATTTTAATATCCTTTTGGGTGGTATCACCTTCTAAATCGAGGAAAAACAAATATTCACCTAATAATCTTTTTGTGGGGCGTGATTCAATTCTCGTTAAATTTATCTCTTGTTCTGCAAAAATTTTTAAGGGTTTAACTAATACCCCCGGTTGATTTTGCGGGAAGGAAAAACCGAGAGAAATATGGTTGCCATGGTGATTTTTTTCTCGACTAATTACCCAAAAACGAGTACAATTATCAGGATAGTCATTAATATTGGCAACTTTAATGGGTACATTATACAACTGCGCCGCCCTTTCAGAAGCAATAGCGCCCGCCGTCGGTTCTTGATTAAGATGGTGTAAGGCTTCCGTAGTGGATTCGGTAGCGATGAGGTGCGCTTGGGGAAGGTGAGAATCAAGCCATTTTTGACACTGCGCCAAGGCTTGGGGATGAGAATAAACTGTTTTAATTCCTTCTAAGGTATTTCCTCTCGTCAAAAAATTATGTATGACAGGTAAAGTTAAGCCCAGTTGGATTTGTAAACCATCCAATTCCCAGAGAGTATCTAGGGTAATGGCGACAATGCCATGGATAGAATTTTCTACTGGCACAACTGCCACATCTGTTTCTCCTTTCGCTACGGATTGTAAGGTTTGAGCGATATTAGGATAAGGGATTAATTTAGTTTCTACCCCAGTGGTATTGGTTAATTTTTCGGCGTAAATAAGGGTTGCTAATTCGGAATATGTGCCAATAGGTCCTAAATGAGCGATAGACTTAATCATTAAGATAAAATTTGTATAGTGGGTAAGCAAAATTAATTAGGTATTTCATTGTCAATGTAAAAACGTGAGTAAATTTAATGGTAGTCGAAGCTATCTTTAAATTTACCGTTGCCCTTTGCCCTTTTACATTAATTTCATTTCTAGTAATCGGGTTAGAGGCTCGAAATACGATGAAAAAATGCTATTTTTTTTTAAAAGCCTAATACAAACTAGCTTAATATTACATCAATGTTGACTCATCTTGATCCAAATAATCAACCTAATATGGTTGATATTTCCCATAAAGATAATACTTATCGCCAAGCCAGCGCCCGTGGCGAGGTACAATTACCCGTAGAAATGAAACCTTATCTACAGGGGGAAGACTTAATCCTCAAAAAAGGTCCAGTGATACAAACAGCGATTATTGCTGGTACAATGGCGGTGAAAAAAACTGCGGATTTAATCCCATTTTGTCACTCTTTACCCCTGCAATCTTGTAAATTCACCATCAATATTGATGAAAAACTTTGCGTCACCATTGAATGTGAGGTAAAAACTACTTACAAAACCGGGGTAGAAATGGAGGCGCTATGTGGGGTGTCGGTGGCGGCGCTGACCATTTATGATATGTGTAAGTCGGTATCCTCGAATATCGTGATTAAAAATACGCAACTGTTAAGTAAAATGGGCGGAAAAAGCGCCCTCCCCCTTCACGGTTTAGTGTTGACTGGGGGAAAAAGTCAGAGGATGCAACGGGATAAAGCCTTAATTGACTACCACAATCAACCCCATGGGGAGTTTTTGTATCATCTTTTGGGTAATTTTTGCGAAAAGGTATTTATTTCCGCGCGCCAACAACAATGGCAGAATAGTAATTTGGCTTCTTTCCCTACTTTAGTTGATGAGGGAGAAAGTCATGGACCTTTTTCGGGCATTATCACGGCTTTGCGTAGTAATCCTCACGTTAATTGGTTAATTGTTGCCTGTGATTTAGCTTATCTGCAACCTGACATCATCGCTAATTTAGTTAATCATCACCGTCAAGATGTGGTGGCGACTTGCTATAAAAATACGGAAAAAGGCTTTCCTGAAGCATTATGCGGTATTTATACGCCACGGGCGCTGGATTTATTTACTAGGGCAGAAAAGGCTCAAATTTATTGCCCCGTCAAAGTGTTACAGATGGGTAATTGTCAGTTAATTTCCCCCCAGCGCCCTTCAGACATTGCCAATATTAATACTCCAGAAGAATATCAACAAGTGATGAATTATGAATTATGAATTATGAATTATGAATTATGAATTATGAATTAATAGGTAGGTGAAAAATTAATTATGAATTATCGAATTATCAAGGGTTTAAAATCCTGTCTTTTCAGACGTGAGCAAATTTAATGGTAGTCTAAGCTATCTTTAAGTTTACCTTTGCCCTTTGCCCCTTGCCCTTTGCCCTTTTGACTAAAGGTGTTTTCTTGAATCAATTTACCGTCAGAATTTAAGTACCAACTTTGCCAATTATGAACAGCGCCCGACCTCACAGAGACGATAATATAAGAATAATTAACCCATGCTAAGGCTTCATCAAATGCGGAAGGGTGACAAGAATGATCAGGGTGAGAGTGATAAATACCGATAATATCGAGATTATTTTCTCGCGCTTTTTTTTGAGTTTGGAAAATAATTTGCGGTGCAATACTAAAATTTTCTCGACTACCTAAATCAGCTTTATTCATAATTTCTGTGAAATTTTGCCGTTGATTTTCCCAATCATTAATAGTTGGTATTACTTCCTCAATAATTCTTTTTTCACTCTCTCTTTTTCCTACCAATAACCCACAACATTCGAGGGGATAATTTTTAATTGCTTCTTCTTTAATAACGGTGAAGTGCGCTGGTTTTATTATTAACATAATTGATTTGATTGGGGTGGAGGGCGCTATATTTCATCGAAATTAATCCCTAATTCTCTTAGTTTAGCTTCTAATTTATCCGCCCTTGCTTTCTCTTTTTCTTTATCAGCTTCTGCTTTTTCCTTATCAGCTAAGGCTTTTTCTGCTTTGAGTTTTTCTATTGATGCTTTTTGCTTTTCTTCATTAAAACTAGAAAAATAGTCACCATTAGGATGATAAATCTTTAATTCTGGTTGATTTAACTCAAAACGAATACCCAAAAGAGGACTTGTCCAATTATCAATTTCCTCTATCATGGCTAAAATATCATTATGGCGCTGAAAACCTGTTAAGTCATTACTATCTGGATTATATATATAGTATTCTTGTACGCCATATTGTTGATAAAACAACAATTTATTCAACATTTCTCTCATGGTATTACCCGGTGAGAGGATTTCAAACACTACTTGAGGGGCAATATTACCTTCTTTCCACTGTTGATATGAGCCTCTTTCCCCTTTTTCTCTACCGAATATTACCATGACATCCGGCGCACACCGCCGTTTATTATCCCCTTCTACGGGATACCAAAGTAAATCACCGGCTACGAATACATCAGGATTATCAGCAAATAGCCAATCAAGATTAGTTTTGATGATGGTAATCCAACGAAATTGAAGGGTATTGTCTGCCATTGGTTTACCGTCACTGTCGGGGTAAATAACTTCTGCTTTGGTAGTTTGTGGTAGTTGTGCAACCATTTTTTTTGACTTTATTAACTACTTTTATCTATCTTAGCAAAATTATCTTACCCTCATATTATTAACTAAATTTTCTTGATTTAATCAATTAGTTTATACTCATTTCGCTGTTAATTAAAGGTTATGATAGCTTAATCAGGTTCTTCTCAAAAATGTTGTCACGAAGGCAAATCGACAATGGGAGGAATCCAGGATTAAGAATATGGAAGTAATTATTTTCTCAATTCTAGATTTTTTCTTCCTCTTTGCCCCTTGCCCTTTACCTGTGGTTAAAAATCACCTAGCATCCTAACTTCTGGATGTAACAAAATAGAAAAACTAGCTAAAACCTTTTCCTGCACATAATTAATTAAATGGTGAATATCTTGGGCTTGAGCATTACCCACATTGAGGATAAAATTAGCATGACGATGGGCAACCTGCGCCCCTCCAATTTGATAACCTTTTAAGCCTAATTGTTCAATCAAGCGCCCGGCGGCTTCGGGTTGAGGATTCCGAAATACACTACCACAGCTAGGTTTATCATAGGGTTGGGTTTGTTTACGGTGCTTGAAATTATGGGTAGTGAGAGACATCATTTCTTCCCTACTACCAGCGCCCTTCAACTGTAAACTAGCGCGTAAAACTAACACCGACTGCTGTTGTAAATTAGAAGTACGATAAGAATAAGCCAAATCAGCGCCCGTCACCTCAGCAATTCTGCCGTCGGGATAAGCCACCAAAGCGCTAGTCAAGACATCTGCTATACAACCTTGATGCGCCCCCGCATTCATCACCACCGCACCGCCTACCGTGCCGGGGATACCCACCGCCCATTCTAAACCCTGCCAACCTTTTTTTGCCCCTGCCCAAGCCAATTTGGGTAAAGCATAACCAGCGCCCACCGTCACCGTTTGAGATTCTTCATTGATATGACATTCCTTGAGGTGACGGGTATTGATTACTAATCCTTCGATACCTTGATCACTAATTAGTAAATTTGAACCAGCACCTAAACAAGTAAAGGGAATTTGTTGTTTTTCTACCCAAGCGAAAATTTCTTGGACATCCTGCCAAGTTTTCGGTTCGACATACCACTGTGCCACACCCCCCACTCGATAAGAGGTGAAGGGCGCTAGGGCAACATCAGGATAAATTTGACATTCAACGCCCTTGAGAGAAATAGGATTTTTGGCAGATTCAGAAACAGGAGATTTTAAAGTTATCATGATCATCGTAAAGAATAAAGGTGAATCAAGGTGAGTGAGGGAGTGAAGACTTTAAACATCTCAAAATGAGATTAAATTTTTGGGCAAATGATTAGCTTATAAATATTAACTGATGTTACGCAAAAATAGAATTAATTGTTGGTGTCGCGGTGTTAGGTTGAAGAATTGACAAAAAACTTATGTTTATTGAGGAAAAGGTTTTAAACCTGAAATCTGCTACCTGAAACCTCCCTTAACTTAACATTTGAATCAGTGCGTAACGTCAGATATTAACTGAGTTATAGCAAAGATTCATCAAGAAGTCGAGGAATAATTTGATTAAGATTCCCAGCGCCCAAAAATAGAGCTAAATCGCCTTTTTGTAAGAAATTTGCTAAAAATTCAGCTAAAGTAGTTAAATCAGCGTGATAAATTACCTGACGATGATATTTTTTAATAGTTTCTGCCACTTTCTGCCCGTCAATACCCGTTTCATTTTTTTCCCCAGCGCTGTAAATATCTGTCACAATTACCACATCAGCGCCCGTAAAACATTGCGCAAACTCAGTTAAAAATGAAGCGGTGCGACTGTAACGGTGGGGCTGAAAAATAGCAATTATCCTCTCTGCGTGGTAGGAGGGCGCTCGAAATTGAGCCGATTGTAACGTGCAACGAATTTCACTAGGATGATGGGCGTAGTCATCAATTAAAGTGGCACCGTGATAATCCCCTTTATACTCAAAACGTCTTTTTGCTCCATCAAAACCGGTGATACTTGCGGCGATTACTGCAAAATCTAACCCCAATTTGCGCCCTACAGCTACGGCACTTAACGCATTACTAATGTTATGATCCCCTGACAATAAAAGATTGATTGTCCCCAATAATTGACCATTTTCCCAAACTTCAGCACTCGATCCATGGGGAGTATGAACGATCTCACGACCTAAATAATTGGCTTGATCATTATCTTTGATACTGTAGGTTATGTCAGCTTTGATATTTTCAGCGATGGTAGGGCAATCAGCGCACGCCACCACCCACTGACATTGAGAAGCAAATTGCTGGAAAATTGCCACCACTTGCTCCACTGTTTCATAATGATCGGGGTGATCTAATTCTATGTTAGTAATGATACCGATATGAGGAGAATGTTTAACTAAACTACCGTCAGATTCATCTGCTTCCGCCACCAAAAAATCACCATCCCCCACCCGGGCATTACCTTCCCACAAGTCAACTTCACCGCCAATAATTACGGTGGGGTCTAGTCCAGCTTGGAGTAACATATAACCAATTAAACTGCTGGTGGTGGTTTTGCCGTGAGTTCCAGCCACTGCAATACTATGATAATTTTTGATTAATGCTGATAATAAATCGGAGCGATGGAAAATGGGATAACCTTGGTTTACTGCTTCTTTATACTCTAAATTATTCTCATTGATAGCGGTGGAGCAAATTATTTGAGGGATATTCAAGGGTGAAGGGCGCTGGGCAAATTGATCAAAATTAGCTCCGTTTTGGGTTAAAAAAACTTCAGCACCCAAAGACTGTAAACGTTCAATAATGTTACTACACCTTAGATCAGAACCGGACAAAGGAATATTTCGTTTCGCTAAAATATAAGCCAAAGCAGACATTCCTATGCCACCAATACCGATAAAATGGAATGGTTTACCGTTCAAATCTATTGTATTCACTTTGCCTCTCCTCAACACCAATTATTAATGATTCTAAATTTCTTCCTAATGATATACTGATTTACGTCAAATTTAGCAAGGTTTTTGTGGAGGGCGCTGGGAAATGATGAATTATGAATGATGAATTATGAATGTCCTTTGCCTACTTTCACAAGTAAACTAGCTTAATGTAAAGAAACCTTTTGTTGACGATCATAAATAAAATTGGTAAAGTTAGATCATCATGCCCAAACCGTTGATAAAAGTAATGAACTTAAACTCCAATACTGCCAACTATTCTTCTCAAGAGGATGTTAGTGATTATGTCGCTCATTTACAACTCCATATGAGCTTACAGTCTCGCAATCTTTTACCTAGTATGAATAAGACAAAAGATCAAAATCATAATTTTGTTTACGAAAGTCAAGCAACCATTGAAAAGTTTACTTCCCGTGAGTTAGCCTAATTTGTTAAAGTTTTTTTCATGGTGAAACCTGCTGATAACGGCAGGTTTTTTTATGGGCAAAAAATCTGAGATTGATCGAATAATAAAAAGTTTAAAACTCTGTATTTTACAGTGCATTTTAGAGGAATAAACCACGTTTTTTGTTTCTCGCAAAGGCACAAAGACGCAAAGAGAATGTTTGTGACAATCTAAAGTGTAGTTTAAGGAAATGAAAATTAAGATGTAAGTAAATTTAATGTTAGTTCAAGCTATCTTTACCTTTGCCCTTTTGACTGATATAGTAATTGACAAATGAATTTTATAATCTTTATTACAGAATGTTAACTAAAAATAACTATTTATCTATTGCTATTAGTGTATTATTTTTCGTCGTGACTTTTTTCTCTTTTAATAGTAGTGTTTATGCTTATGAAAAAAATGATCTTACTCAATTAACCAAGAAGGGTAATTGTGTTAAATGTGATTTCAGTAACTATCATTTTCGCTCTTCACAATGGGATTTAAGCAAAAATAATTTAAGTCGTGCTAATTTGCATAAAGCCAATTTACAGGGTTTAAATTTAGAGAAAGCTAATTTTTTCTCTAGTGACTTGACTTATAGTAATTTGGAAAAGGCCAGCGCCCTCCGCACTAATTTTCAAAAAGCTGATTTAAGTTATAGTAATTTGAAAAAAGCGGACTTTAGCAAAGCAACTTTTAAAGATACTACATTAATTCATAGTAATTTGAGTTACTCTAAATTGCTGAGAACGGACTTTAACCATGCTGATTTAAGTAATGTTAATTTTATTCAAGCAGTGCTTAATGATGCTAATTTTAGTCATGCCAATTTATCTTCTGCGGATTTAGATTTAGCTGATTTAAGTAGTAAAAGTAAAAACCACGCCACTGATTTTAGTTATGCTGAATTAGTAAAAACTCAATTAATTAATACTAAATCCCAAGGGGTAATTTTTGACCATGCTAATCTTTATCAAGCTGATTTTGATGGTAGTGATTTAACTTCAGCTAGTTTTATTAAGGCTAATTTAGCTGAGGCTAATTTGAGTCATGTTAATTTGCAAAATGCTGTTTTAAAAGAGGCTAATTTAGTTAATGTTTCTCTGGTTTATGCTGATTTGACGGGCGCTGATTTAAGCAAGGCTAATTTACAAAATGCTAATCTCAGTGGTGCAATTTTAACTAATTGTAATTTGAAGGGCGCTATTATGCCTGATGGCTCTATTAATAATGGATAATTGGTTAAAAGGGCAAAGGGCAAGGGGCAAAGGAAATTATTAATTCATAATTCATAATTCATAATTCATAATTCATAATTCATAATTCATAATTCATAATTAATTATCTCCTATGGATATTATTATTAAAATCACTCAAGAAAATATTGATCAATTAGATTTATCACCAGTTACATCGGTAATTAACAAATTACAAGCAGAAAATGGGGTGATGGGCGCTGAACAAAAAATTAAGTTTAACATTGATTATCCCCGACAAGAAACTGATCCGAGGGAATGGTCAGAAATGCCTGAAATTCGCTTATGGTTTATTGCAGTGGATGTGCGCTATGGTTATCTACCTCTACTTTTAAATTGGCGTGAAGGGGAATTGGCACGTTATGTGGCGATGCTTGTGCCTCATCAGTTTAACCGTAGTGAGGGCATTCAGTACAATTCTGAAGCTCTGGATATTTTCATTATGACGAAAATGTTTTTTCTACACCAGTGGCTCAAAACTCAAGGTATTACGGGTAATGCACGGTTGAGGGCGCTGGCTCAAATTTTTGGTTATGATCTCGATGATAGTTTTTTTGCTCTACTTCAACAATGATGCTAGGTTTCGGTGCTGTAAAGGTGTCAGGTATCAGGTGTTAGGTATTAGGTGAAAGAATTGACAAAAAATATATCTTAATTGATTTTTTCGGTTAAATTTTGTAAGCAAATTCTATAATCGTCTGAAATTTACACCTGCAACCTGATACCTATCCTCATCAAAAGACTTTTTCAGCACCACCTATGTAATCTTAAATAGTTCTTATTTCTTTTAAAGTTTTGTGAAGAATCGTTGCATTTTCTTTGCATTATGGTAGTTATTGATTGTCTGTTAGTGAACATTTTTAGTATTCTAATGATGTGGGGATCAATGTTAAACCTAGACATTTATAAGTTTTATTAGTTCAATTTGATTTATTTGGTGTGATCGCTAAATATCAAATTATCTGTAAATTCAGTTAGATTTATTTAAACCTGATTAAGAAAATTTTTATTTTCTAAGTATTTTGTTTAAAAATCTGCTTATTTTTGTAAAAACTTATTTTTATAGCAATCCTATCTGAGTTGTGAGATTATCAACACTTAAATTTTAATAAAAAGGGGTTTAAACCCCTTGTCTGGTAGATTGTGCCATAATCTTCTTTATTTTAAATTTCTCATAAATCATTCCTGATTGCTATAGTTAGCTTTGAAAACCTTTGTAAAAATAAATTTAATTTTAAATGTAAAGCTAACAAACTGTATTTATAAATGTCAAAAATAACTTGATTTATAATTAATAAAAGTCGTTAATAATTAAGAGGAAATAGCCATGTCAAGAAGAAAAAAAAAGTTTTCCTGCGGTCACTCAGGTTATGGTAGTGTATGCCATAGGTGTGACCAAACACAATCTTTTCAAGAAGAAAGAAGAAAGGAAAAAAATGCTTGGCAGGAGACATTTTACTATGATTCCATTGATTTAACTTCTTTGCCCAAAAATGTGGTATTAAAAGCTAGAGATATTATTAACAAATTACAAAATCAAACCAGTTATACTTGTTTTAGGGGCAAAAGATTAAGACATGACCGTTTCATTATCAGTATTCCTGTCACTAGGAATTATCGTCTTATTTGCCGAGATCATGGTAGTATGGTTGTACCTGAAGCTGTGGTTTCCCATGAGGATTACAATGTTTGTAAACCCGGAATTTAGAACAAAATTGACAAGTAATGACTTATTATATTAAGTTAGCTTGATCACTTACAAATCAATCAAAAACAATCTTAGTTCAATTTATTGAACGTAAACCTATTGGTTCCGTGTAATTCATTACACGGTGGGTAAATTGCGAAGATATAATCTATTTGTAACTAATTATCCAAACTTGATATTAAATGAAACTATTGTTGGGTTACGCTTTGGCTAACCCAACCTACAAATTTAGGTCAAATTCAAATAATATTAGGCAACTTCGGGGAATTGGGGAATAGAGGCAATTAATTTTTTAGTATATTGTCGCTGAGGATAGTTGATAATTTGTTCAGTGGTGGCAATTTCTTCGATTTTACCTTGATTCATGACCATAACTCGGTCTGCCATAAATTTAACTACACTTAAATCATGGGAAATAAAAATATAGGTTAAGCCTAATTCCCGTTGTAATTCTTTCAATAAGTTTAATACTTGGGCTTGAATAGACACATCTAAGGCAGACACAGATTCATCACAAATAATTAACTGAGGATTTAAAGCCAAAGCCCTTGCGATACATACTCTTTGGCGTTGCCCTCCCGATAATTCATGGGGATAACGTTGATACCAGTCGGGAGATAAACCAACTTTTTCTAACAAATAAGATACTCTTTCACGGCGTTTTTGTTGATTACCACCGGCGTTATGAATTATCATTGGCTCAAGGATAGCATTGCCAATGCTAAGACGGGGATTGAGAGAATTATAAGGGTTTTGGAAGACAATTTGCATTTGCCGGCGCACTCCCCGTAGTTTAGCTTGATGGGCTTTTAATTGAGTTAAATCTTCTCCTAAAAACTGGATTTTGCCAGAGTAAGGTTTAATTAGTTGTAAAATTGCTTTGGCGAGGGTAGATTTTCCGCAACCAGATTCCCCTACGACACCGAGGGTTTCTCCAGCAAAGATTTGAAAACTTATATCTTTTACTGCCCAGAAATAGTTTTGGTTTTTCTTTGAGAATAAGCCTTGTTTGCGAAAACCAACTTGGAGATTTTCTACAGTAAGCAAAGGTTGATTGAGTTTGATTTGTTTGGGTGGTAACTCCACGGGGGGGATGTCGCCATCATTTGCCATCAAACAGGCAACGGTGGGTAAATACTCTCTGGTTTCTTCTAAACGGGGGCGACAGGCTAATAAGCCTTTTGTATAAGGGTGTTGAGGGTTAGTCAGGAGAGATAGCGCCCTTCCCCTTTCCATGATTTTTCCTTGATACATAACTACTAACTCATCAGCGATATTGGCGACTACGGCTAAATCATGGGTAATAAAAATGACCGACATATGGCGTTTTTGGGATAATTCTCGCAAGAGTTGCAAAATCGTGGCTTGAATGGTGACATCGAGGGCGGTGGTTGGTTCATCGGCAATTAATAGGCTAGGATTACAAGAAATTGCCATGGCTATCATAACTCTTTGCAGTTGCCCTCCGCTCATTTGGTGGGGATAGCGTTGTAAAATTGCCCTTTTCTGTTGGTTAATATATTCTTGTTGCGTTTTTTCGTCCTTGTGGGGGTGGAGGGCGCTGAGGGCGCTATCATCAGGTAGAAGTTGTACTTCCTGTAATAAATTGATGGCTTGTCTTCGAACTTGAGATGGACTAATATTTTGATGTTGTCTGATGGCTTCAGTTAGTTGAAAACCTATACTGTACAAAGGATTGAGGGAAGTCATGGGTTCTTGAAATATCATAGCAATTTTGCCCCCTCGATATTGTCTTTTTTCTTCTTCCGTTAAGTTGATTAGGTTTATAGGTTGGTTTTCTGATTTTTCTTGAAACAGTATTTCTCCGGCAGTTATTTTGCCGTTAGTGGGAAGTAATCCCATGATGGCGAGGGCGCTGATGGATTTTCCAGAGCCAGATTCTCCTACAATACCAAGGGTTTCACCAGCTTCCACGCTAAAATTAATCTGTTTTACAGCTGTTTCGGCTTGGTTGTCTTCGTCAAAAAAGGTGATTTCTAAGTTTTTTACGTCTAGTATATTCATCAAATTTTTTTGCTTTCAACTCCTGTCTATGGGGAAATATCTCTATGAGGGTGATTATAGTCTATACCTAATTACGATTGCAGTAATAAAAATAACCAACAATTAACCTTGACAAATTTATAGGCAATTTGTTAACATAGATAATGTTAATCAAATGGGACTGTAGCTCAGCTGGTTAGAGTACCTGCCTGTCACGCAGGGTGTCGCGGGTTCGAGTCCCGTCAGTCCCGTATTTTGCTAGTGACGTTCTTTACAAAGTTGTACATTAACAAATTAACAGAGGTCGATAACAACTTGATTTACGGCACGATTTGATTCATTTTAGCTCAAGATTTTGTGTTTCGGGGAATTTTACCTTCAGTAATATTCTGTTGGAGACTTAAAGCTAACTGTACTGCTTTATCAGTAAATGTTCCCTCTTTAAGCTGTTTGCCCTCTTCTACGACAATACCTACCTTGGCGGAATTAGCCTTAATGTCATTAATCAATCGACCATAGCTCCACTGATGGACTTGTACACGGTAATCTTTGGCATATTTTTTTTGCCCTTCCTTATACTCAGGTATTCGCTCCTCTGCTCTTACTTGTATTTCTGCTTCAGTAATTGACCTCATCTGGCTAAATCGAGGAATGACAATTGTTGAAACTTTATATTCTTGAGCTATTTCGAGAATAGATTTAGCAATAAGGCAGTCAATATATTCCCCCAAATTAGATTCCCCTTTTTGTTTGAAATTAGCCTTTTTCTTTGCCTTATGATTTTGGTGGCTCAATTTCTGTTTTTCATTCCTTCTCCTCCTAAGTAGATGATAGTTATCACCTAATAATTGTTTGATGTTGCGATATAGGATAACTTTTTCTTGACTAACATCCACTAAAGCAATGGTAACAGGATCTTGTAAACCCATAGCTACTCCCAAATAGAGGTCTGGATTACCTTGATAAATAGGTTTGCTAGGGCGAGGATAAATATTATTGAGTAGATTTACGGTGCTCTGTTTACGTTTAAGAAAGGATTTTTGCGTGTCTGTTAAATCATCTTTTTTCTTCATTCCATTAATGATTTTAAGGGTTTCTTCTTGCTTTTTGTGGGCTATTATCTGTGTTCCTTCGGTAGTCCAACAATCGGTTTCTAGGGTACAGTGAAGATATAACCTATTTGTGTGCCACGGCTCATCTTTACTTTTACTCGTCTTATCTTCTTTCCATAGAATTAGAATAGATCTTAAAGTAAATAATCCACTAGAAAACTTATCTTTGTTACTTTTCTTTAACTCTTGATCTTCGTAGAAACGTCTAAAATAACTAAGTTGACGAGAATCACAATAGATTTTGAAAATATGACCCCCCAAACCACTAAATTGGACACATAGACGATTTTTCTCGTTTATGCTCCATCTTAAATCCTCATTAGTTTGATAAATAATGGGATAGGGAACAGAAGGAGGATTTTGTTTAAGGACAGAAAACCACTGATCGCACTGAGTTTGATTAAGTGGCATAGTAGTAGAAGCAAGAATGAGAGTGTCTAACCACTTTTGATCATCTAATTCTCTGCCACTAGGAACAGAAATTTCTACTTGTTTTTTTAATTTATTAACTTGAATCTCTGCTTTTCTTTTGAGTTTCTCGTATTTCTTTTCGGTTTCTACTTTATTCTCTGGGATACTAGCACCATTTTTAATTAGATAAACGATCGCACCCTGAATATTAGGGTCTTTTACTTGCTCATATTTCTGAAATAAATGATCAATAATACGCTTTTGAGTCAGGTTACTATCAATCTCATCAAGAATTTTTCTGGCTTGATTTTGTAACTTTTCCAATGAATCATCAAAATATTGGAGAATTTCGCTATCTGGCTTTAACATCTCTAACCAACGAGTATTGCCCTGAAGTCTCAATTTATTTTTACCTCGTATTTTGAACCAAGACTTATAAACATAGTCAATCATTTTATAAACAGAGGCATAGAAACGAGATGGTTGCCCTTGAAAACGAGGATCTTTTTTGAGTTTGGCAATTTGTTGTGCTAGAAAATTTTTTGGTAGCTTCCCCGTCTCTTTCCAAACGGAAAAATCAGGATGTTCTGCTATCTTCATGAGGATTTCGTTAATTAAAGGGGTGTTTTTTTGACTCATCAACATCCAGAGAAATTGGCGGGTATCAGTAGAAGCAACCAAACGACATTGAATAGTAATTTGACTCATAATTTAACATTGCTGTTTAATAAAACATATTTGTATAAAAACAAATCATTTTATAATTGTTGCTATGAAACAGGAAGTATTTTTTAGTAGCAAAGATATATCAAGGATTACGGGGTGTTCCCTCCGACAATTGCAGTATTGGAGGGATAAGGAGGTTGTCGTGCCTTTTATTAATGCTTCGGGTACAGGAAAGACGATTTATTATTCTTTTGTAGAGTTGGTGGAAGTATCGGTAATGGTATATCTCCTTTCTGTGGGTCTAAATCTGGAGATGGCACAAAAAATCCTCAATGATTTGAGACAAAAAGAACCTGATTTTACTAAGAAGGGTTTTCAAAAGCGTTTTATGGTGGTTGCTAGTGATGGTAATGTTAATTTATTGTCTTATGAACGAGAAAGTGCGATCGCACTTTTTGAGGAGGGCAGGGCGATCGTTCCTTTGTGGATTGATCAGATTCATCAAAATATTCAAGAATACTACCTTTATTAGAATAGAATGTATAGGATATGTTAGATAATATTTTAAAATTAAAACTTTGTGACAATTGTTCAAAAGAAAAAAACTGGACGTTATTACCTTGGAAAAGCGGAAACCGTCCTAAATAGTAAATCCTTCGGAAAATTAAAAGGAAAAATACAGTTGATTTTTACATCTCCTCCTTTTCCATTGAATAGTAAAAAAAGCTATGGCAATATGCTTGGTAATGAATATTTGCAATGGTTTAGTGATTTAGCTCCACTTTTTTCAGAAATGTTGACAGAAGATGGTTCTATAGTTATTGAATTAGGTAACAGTTGGGAATCACAACGCCCAGTTCAATCTTTGTTGCCATTACAATCTTTAATGAGTTTCGTTTCTTATCCTGATGCTAATTTGCGTCTTATTCAAGAATTTGTCTGTTATAACCCTTCTCGCTTACCGTCTCCAGCTAATTGGGTAACGGTTGAACGGATTAGAACCGTTGATAGTTATACTCGTCTATGGTGGATGGCTAAAACGGATAAACCGAAAGCAGATAATTCAAAGGTTTTGCGTCCTTATAGTGATCGTATGAAATATCTGTTGAAAACAGGGAACTATAATTCAGGAAAAAGACCTTCTGAACATAAAATTGGCGAAACAAGTTTTTTAAAAGATTGTGGTGGCTCAATTGCTCATAATCTAATGGAATTGGAAGCAATGGATTCTAATCGTAAAGTACGTTTACCAAATGCTTTTTCGTTTTCAAATAGTAACTCCAGAGATTTTTTTGCAAAAACCTGTAAAGAAAGAAACATTACTCCTCATCCAGCACGAATGCCAATGGGATTACCAGCTTTTTTTATCGAGTTTTTAACTGACCCCGGTGATTGGGTTTTAGATCCCTTTGCTGGAAGTAATACAACTGGATATGCAGCTGCTAGATTAGATCGCAAATGGCTAGCGATCGATGCAGAAAAAAAATATGTTGAGCAGTCAAAAATTCGTTTTGAAGATCCTGCTTTAAAAACAACACAAACATCTAAATAAAATTGTGGAGATTTGCAAAAATGGGAATTACTGATGACTTAATTAAGATTAATCTTTTTAAACGCAATAATTCAACCGATGACTGGGAAACAGGTATATTTGTTGGTCGTCCTTTCCGACTCAGTTACACAAAAGCTGAAATTTTAATAGCTGATGCTTGGAAACAAAAAGCCAAAGGAATACCCCAAGGATGTTTTTTATTAGCTTATTATGATAATGAACTTGATAAAAAAAATGACCGTGAAGCAGTATTACTAAGAGTTATTCAACCAACAAGATTACCAACAGATCAACAGGTTGTTAGTAGCATGGTTGAATACTACAAAGATGATATTCAAACGGGAGAAACTAAAAAAACTCAGCTAGATACTTTTACTCGTTATGAGTTTTCTTTTAGTGGGCTAGAATGTTCGATATTAGGTTCTTTTTACATTGATGACAATGGAAAAACTCGTTTTGGTGCTGATTTAGAAAATTTTTATAGTGCTCATAATTACTCAGTTATCAAACCTTCAGCAGAAATTTTAAAGGGTATTGTTAATTACAGAGAAAATGGAACACCAGGAGGTTCTGGAGATATAAAAATTGGAAAAGTTCGCTACAGTTCTAGTCGCCGTTTTCAGCAACAAGAAGAAGAAGTCACTGTATATGTTCAAGCTCCTGATTTTGCAGGAAAAAGAACGGCTCTTTTTGGTATGACGAGAACTGGAAAATCTAATACAGTTAAAAAAATTATTCAGTCTTGTGTTGAGATGAGTGAAAATGCACCTCTTGAACTAGATAAAAGTAGAGAAACTTCTGAAGAAGTTCTTAAACCGTTAACAGAAAATAATAATCCTAAGTATCCGATTGGACAAATTATTTTTGATATTAATGGAGAATATGCTAATCCTAATCTTCAAGATCAAGGTACGGCAATTTTTGATTTATATCAAGAACAAACAGTTAGATATTCAACAATTGAAAAAGAAGGCTTTAAACAGCTAAAAGTTAATTTTTATTCTGAAATAGAAGAAGGATTTGAACTTATTAGAGAATATATCGCTAACGAAAACCGTCGATTTACTAATAGTTTTATCGCTGTTAATTTAAACCAACCAGATAATTATAAAGATGAGCGATTTAGTTCTGAAGCTAAACGTTATGATCGTCATATAGCTGTTTATCTTTGTTGTCTTCATCGTGCTGGATTTCCATCTCCCAGCAATTTCAAAGTTAAGTTTACTTCCAATAAAGAAATTAGAGAAGCAGTTAATCAAGAACTTGACAGTCCAATAGAACCCCAAGGTAATAATAAACCTACTGGAACACTGGAACTTTCTTTAGAACAAGCATCAATTTGGTGGGAAACTTTTTGGAAAGTCTATACACCAGAATTAGGAAAGAAAAAGAAGACTCAACAAGAAGATATACAATCTAATCAAAATTTATCAGATGAAGATTTAAAAGAATGGGCAGATGATGATCTGAAAGCTTTATTGGCAATGTTAACTGGTCAAACTAAAACAGGAAAACAAATTTATTCTCATAATGGCTATAAAGTCTTAACCTCTATTCGGAATCAACATACTTCTACTATACAAACTCCTTATGACCAAGATATTTTATGGCATTTGAGGGCTGGTAAAATTGTTATAGTTGATTTATCGTTAGGAGAAGAGAAAATTCAAAAATTATTTACTGAAAAAATAACTCGTAAAATTTTTCAAGATTCAATTAGAAGGTTTGTAGATACCCGTCCTAATAATTTTATTCAATTTTACTTTGAAGAAGCACATAACCTTTTTCCTAAAAAAGATGATAAAGATTTATCCCAAATTTACAATAGATTAGCTAAGGAAGGCGCTAAATTAAATCTTGGTTTAATCTATGCTACTCAAGAAGTAAGTTCTATTAGTAGTAATATTCTAAAAGCAACTCAAAACTGGTTTATTTCTCATTTAAACAATGAGGATGAAATTAAGGAATTGAGGAAATATTATGATTTTAGCGATTTTACAGAAAGTTTAATTCGTTTTAGTCAAGATACAGATAAAGGTTTTGTTCGTATGAAAACTTACAGCAACTCTTTTGTTATTCCTGTTCAAATTGATCGCTTTCCTCCTGAAAACTAAATTTAGTATAAATAAGGTTTAAAACTATGGGATATACAAGTAAAAATAACCGTCGTCCTTTTGAAAGTGCCAGTAAAGCTTCGCATCATCATATTATCAATGACCCTGAAGTTCAAGCAGTAATGCAAAGAATAGAACAACGTCCTCAAGTTGATGAAGTTTCTATGGAACAATTAATTGAAGATTTTAAACCATCAGAAAATAATCCTGTCGAGTCTATTATTGCTGTGGATGGCGGTTATACGGAAGTAGTTTTAAATAAAGATTTTCCTTCTCAAAGTATCCATTTTTTACAGTTTGGAGCATTATTTTTCAAATTAGATGATCTAGCTGAAATAGACTCATCAGCTTTTATTGATCCTAAAGATATGGCTAAATTAAAAAATATTCAACGTTTAAAATTAGCTTTACCTACTCGTAATCTATGTTTTAAAGATACTAATACTTTAAAAGAAACTGTATTAAAGGCAATCTATGAGTTTTTTAAAAAAAGTAATTTAGATGAAGATAAAAGTTTAATAGATACTTTGGCTTGGTTTGTTTTTCGGAGATATAAACAAGGAAAAAGAACTGAAAAAGAGAAATCTTATAATTTAGCAACTAATCCATTAAGTTCAGACCGTAATCAAGTTCGTTTATTAGAAGAACAAATGAATCGAGATTATACTTTTAACTGTCCTGAAACTGGTGGAAAAATTTACTTAACTGATATATTTAGACTTCATGAAGTTATTGACGAAGAAACAGGTGCAGGAGGAATTTTAGGTTATTTAGTTAATGTAATTGAACATTTAATCATCATACATATTATTAGAATACTGTGTAATAAAAAGCCAGAAATGCTAAAAAAAGTTTTATTTATTAAAGATGGTTCAACTGGCTTTTTTGGGCAACCTGCTAGACTTCATGATCCAATGCAAGATTTAGTAAATTGGCTTTTAGATGAACATAATATTTTGTTAACGGGATTGGAAAAAAGTGGGGCTTTTGTTGATCATGCTCAAGATATACAAAACAAATTAGAACGTGGAAAAGTGTTAATTCCAAGCGATGATTATATTTACCGTTACATTTCACCAAGGACAAGTGACTCTGATCATCTTTATGCTAATACTAGCTATTATGGACATAAAGTAATTTTTAAAACGAGAAATGGACAAATGTATGTTGTTGCAGTTCCCGTCAGAGAACTTAAGAAAAATCCAACTATTAACGATTTACCTAATTTACAAATAATACTTAATAATGTAGAAAAATTACATTGTGATATGTATGATTCCGCTTTATTCCCTGTCGCTTTAGTTAATAAATTAGTAAGTCTTTCCGCTCACCCTAGTCAAAGTATTCTTGCAAAATTTGCCAGAAACTCTTCTGGCTAGTTATTTATTTACATCTCCCCAAAATGAGTAAAACACCTGTGACACCAACCATTTACCCATAGACTAGGAATCTTAAACCTAGCACCACAATGGGGGCATTCTGATAAAAGTTTTAATTGATGCCGATCGCACTTATAAATCTCCTTATACTGCCATTTCATGCGATGGTAAGGGTTCTCAACATAACAAGCCGAACAAAGACGAATAGGACTCATTTTCATGGGTGCAGAAGGACACATTTTTTGTAGGGTTGCTACGTCCACTTGTACGATTGCACTCAACTTCTCCAATTGCTCAAGGGAAGGAGAAGGATTAAAACGAAACTTTTCCCAACGGGCGATCGCACTATATAAACCAGTTATTTCACCCAAACCAGAGACAGTAAGTGTATTTTCCCTTCTAAACCTTCCCAAAAAATGACTGATACTTTCATCCTCATAAGGTGAGATCGTAAACCACCAAGGCTGAATTTCCATCATTTATACTCCTGTACAACTTCCTTTAAAGTGTCATAATCAATCTTGTTAAGTCCTTTCTTGAGAGAACGAATCGCCGCATCACGCAAAACCATATCCATAATACCGACATAACCCTGAGTTGCTTCCCCAATCAACTTCAACATTCTTTTACTCGTTAAATTGGACGCCACAGGTAACTTCAAAACCTGTTTCTCCCAAATATTGACAGTACGACTAAATTCTTCTCCCCCTAACTTACCAAACCGATAACAAGCACGAAAACGATTGTAAACCTGCTCATCCTTCTTGATTACCGCATCCAAACGATCCGTTCCCACAAGGACAATCGCAATATTGAGATGATCAAAAATATCCCTAATCTCCGCAAAAGTTTTTGGCTTACAACGATCTGCCTCATCAAAAATAATCATTTCTACACCACATCCTTGCAATACTGTCATCGTCCTTTTTCTGATTTCAGCCACAGTTCCCTTAGTCATTTGATACTTCAAATGTTCTATGATTCCTCGAAATAAATCCTTTGCCCCACACTCTTGGGGTACTTGTAAATAAATTACTGGAACTTGAGGAGGTTTCCCCTTCTCTTGAGTTGGCTTATGTCTTAAACGATAAGAATTACAAGCAATAGTTTTCCCCGTGCGAGATTCCCCCACTACTCGACAAGACTGCTTCGATTGACGCTTACTTTCCAACCAATCATGGAGAATCGCAACCTGCTCTAAACCAACTACTGTTTTACTTTCAAGTCTTTTAATCTCCTTTTGTAGATCTGCTTCAGGGACATCAATGTTACCTAATTGTTCTGCTACATTCTCCGCTTTCATTAGTAACTCCTAAAAATCAAAATCTTCTTGTAATTGTTGATAATCAATAACCTCCACCCAATCATCATCAGAAAAAGTAGAAGGCTCATCTTCTAGTTCCGTTTTTTTCAAGACAGGGGAAGGTATGGAGGGCTTGACTCGTTCTTGCTCTTCCTTCTGTCGTTGTTTTCTTGTTTTCCTAGTCGTAAAATTCGAGCGTTCCTCTACTTCCATCAAAACGCTACGATTACTCAAACTTTTTCCAGCGTCTCTTACTCTTTTAGCACTAGCCTTCGTATCTATCAAAGATAAAGACTCACTTTCCAAGTCCACAGCATAGGCACGAGTCAGAAAAACCTCTTTATTATTTTCACGACGATATACTAAAATACCCGTAACATCCTTAGGGTCATAACGAATTATAATCGTTTCTCCTTCATAACCTCCCAAATATTCCCCCTTGTAAATCAGATTTTCAAATTGGAGATGACCACCCTTTTGTACCCTTCTTCGTGACTGTTTCATTAAACAAATATCCAACTCCCGTTCAGAAAGAATATGTGGCACAGAAAGTAATCCAGCTTCCCAACGCATAAAACGAGTTTGTTCTCCCATACGAGCATCAAGACGTTGATTGTAGTTATCCACAATGTAGCGGACAATCAGTTTCTCCAAGTCTTTCAACGTTAAACAGGCTTCCTTTTCCGCATCCTCTGGACGCTCTTGGACATTACCACCTGTATATCCGGGTAAGGTAGAAAATACCTCCGTGTTCAAGGTTTTAAAAGGACGTTCTACCACACCACCCTCACTAGGGCGACTGCGTAAATGACAAGTAAAACCTAGCTGTAAACTAATTTGTTGGAGATGATTAGAACGAAAATCTTTACCGCCATCAGTGTAAAAATACTCAGGCTTACCATAAGTTCCCCAATCCTCGTGTAGTCCATAATCAGAACTATAACTTTTGGGCAAAATAGCGTGACGTAGAGCCAAAGCAAGCACTTGGGAACTTAGGAGCATCAAAACCAAGATTAATACCCATAATACAGCGAGAATAAGTATCTATTACTGTGGTTAACCAAGGTCTGCCCAATAATTGACCAAATTGATCTACGAGAAGAATATCAGCTCGGGTATGGTCACATTGCCAAACATGATTACTATACTCCACATCAATATCTGTCCCTGCTCTGGTGGATACAGCTAACCTTGTACCTCTCCACCCCGGACTTCTAACCCTCTTCTTATTGTCTTTTTCAGCAATAATTGGATTGAGAATACGATAAACCGTCATGTGGGAAGGTGGTTTAGTACCCCAATTTTCAGCTTGAAAAACTGCTCGTAGATAAACTTGTTTGGCGGTAACTCTTTTACTACCTTTATTACCCTCTCTGTAGGTCTTGATAATAAAGTCTTGTAATCGCTCATCAATTCTGTAAGATCCCTTGTCTGCTCGACGATTTTGGGGGATGCCATGCAAACCATCTTTTTCCCATTGTTTGACATATCTTTGGATAGTGCGAACTGACTTATTCAAAGATATGGATGCCTGTTTCAACTTTTCTCCGTAGGCTTTGCGATCGCAAGGTTCAAGTAAATCTTCAATGACATCAGCAATTTTTTGTTCTTCAGGTGAAAGTCGGGTAATTAATTCGGGTGCATCGGAAAATTGATCATCCATAGCAATAAGTTTCACATAACTGTTTTATAGCTACATAGTAGATTAATACTTATTATATGACACATAATTTGTTAATGCCCACTTTTACAACAAAAAAATCGCCTAATCAGAAGGCGACACATAATTTGTGATTTTCTTGGAAAACGACACTTAATTTGTTAATTTAATGTCAGAAGTAATTAAGCGTGATTTTAGGATAATATTAAGTATAATGTTTACTGTACAAGGGCTACAGAAGTCTTTATTTTAAATGACACTAATTTGTTACCATGTCATTTAATGTGTTACTGTACACATTAACTATGCAGTAATATACTATTTGTGGTCATCAACGAATCAATATCGTCTTAACAAGTTAGATAATTTGATAAGTATTGGGTAACACATCTCTGCATCTATTTTTTGTGGCATCAAATTTGAATCTAGTACAAAAAATATTCAATGATTTAAAAGAAAAACAGTATGATTTCAAAAAGATTAGACTTGTTGTGAAATAATGTCCTAAAATAGTCGAAAACTTCTTAACATAGGACTTACAGCTGTTCTTATATCAAGATCAATCAAATCTATATACAGTAAAGTTTTCAGATTTTTTTCCCTTTATTTTGCAATAACTCTAATTAACGGTCATAGAATCTTGTCAATGTCGCAAAGCAAGAATTCAAAGAAATCACATTAATTGTACTATTTGTGTGTGGACAAAATTAAAACAGGTTGCTTACGCCACAGGTGAGACTGTTTATCGAATTAAACATTCTTTGCCAGAGAATCACCTAAGAAAAGAGTTAAAATCTCCTTTTATTGTTATGTCTTTGGCATAAGTCCTGAATAAGTCTGTGCCTTAGTTTAACAAAAAAATAAGCTAATAAGAATCTATACTAAAGTATTAGTAAGAGAAGTCAGACAATTTTCCACTAAGAAATAAACCACCAACATCGCTGCCGCCGATAACGCTACCAAACTACCGGCTAACATTAATGAAAATTCTCTTTGATTAAAGGCTTGTTGCATTAAGTGTAATGACCATGCCACTAATGCTACATCAAAGACGAGAATAGGGATTAACATTTCTAAAAAATATGAATTTGACTCTATTCTAGTATATTTTGTCAAGAAGTATTAACTTTCGTTAAGTTTTTTAACTATAATTTAATAATTAAAAGAAAAGTTATTCTAATCAATACGATGAAAATTGATAAGTTGTTTTTAATAGAAAATTTAATTTTTGCTTATTACATCAAAAAAAATTCATGCAACTTGACAGTTGATCAACAATAGTCAATAAGCTAAAATCTTTTATATATAGTTATTTTAGACTCTTTTCTCTTCTGTTTTACCTACAGTTAGCTTCACCAAATATTTTTTATCACACCCCAAATAACTTTAGCTATAAATTTAGGCTAATAAAACTATCAAATGATCTAAAATATCTTTTCATCATGAGAAAGTTCACTACTTTGATAAGATAAAGGAAACAAGTAATTACAACGATGATGGGTAATTACCGATAACAAGCATTTTCAAGGTCTATGACAATTTTTTGGTTATTTAGTCTCTTTGTAGTAATTACTAATATTTTATTAATTTATTTTTTAAAAAAAGTAAGAGATAAAAATCTCATTTTAAAACATCAGTTAGACTTAAAATCTTATCAACTGCTATCACAGCGGGAAGAAAAGCAAAATTTAGAAGCCATAAAAATTTATCAAAGGGCTATTTTCAATAACTTAGAAAAACAGTCTGATGGGCAAGAAATAGAAGAAAAAATTATAGAGGTAATTTGTCAAACGCTAGGAATTTGTGAAGCTAAATTTTGGCAATTTAATCCTAGTCTTAATCAATTCTATTTTAAATATCATCAAGGAATACAAGATCACCAAATTAATGATATTCCTATAGAATACTCGCAAATAAAGATTAGCCCAGAGAATATTACACAACGGATTAAAAATATTAGTTTTGATAAAAATTCTCCATTTTTAACAGAAAATACTATTAATTTATTAGTTGAAAAAGAAAATAACGTTAATTATTCTACTCCTTGGGGAATTTTTAGCTTTTATATTAGTGAAGATGATTTTTTTGATAATTTAAAAATTGAATTTATAAAACATATAATTTCTATTTTTACCTACTCTTTAGAAAAAAATAAAAGTTTAGAATTATTAGAAAAAGCTATTGATTCCAGCCTTAATGGTATTGTTATTACCGATTCATCCCAAGCCCATAATCCTGTAATTTATGTTAATAAAGGTTTTGAAATAATTACTGGTTATACTAAAGAGGAAACATTAGGTAAGAATTGTAGTTTCCTTCAAAATAATGAGCATCAACAAAATGGCGTAAAAAAATTAAGAAAAGCAATTCAATCAGGGAATAAATGTCGTACAGTCGTTAAAAATTATCGCAAAAATGGCGAACTTTTTTGGAATGAGATATATATTAATCCAATTTATAATCAAAAAGGAGATTTAACTCATTTTATTGGGGTACAAAATGATATTACTAAAAAATATAATTTAGAACAGGCACTAAGCAAAAAAACAAAACAACTAGCTAACTTTAGTAAAAAACTAAAAGCTGTCAATGAATTAAAAGAAAACTTAGAAGAAGATTTAAAGAATAACTTAAATTATTACTTAAAAAACGCTTGTCATATTCTTAATATGCAAATAGGAATTATTGTTGAAGTTTCCACTTCTCAATTTGAAATAGTCAGCCAATACTGTACATTTAATAATGATTTATTTTTTGATCAACAATATTGTTTAATTAATATACTCAGCCAAGAAGTAACTAAAAGACAAGAAACAATTTATGACGAATCAACAAGTAGTTTTAGCTTACTATCTTCACAAAATATTTCACAAAATTTAAGTATTACCAGCTATTTGGCGACACCCATTTGGCTCAGTGAGGAAATTTATGGTACGATTCACCTTTTTAGTGTGGAAAAAACCGATCACTATTTAATTTATCAAAAACATTTAATTGAAGCTATTGCTTTAAATATTAGTAGAACTATTTTAGCTCAAGAAAAAGAACTAGAAAAAGAACATATCAATATTGCTTTAGTAGAAAATCAAGAAAGATTAAATGATATTCTATCATCCTTGGAAGATGTTATTTGGTCTATCCATCCTCAAACTTTACAGTTAATGTATATAAATAATGCTGCCAAAGTTTTATATGAATGTGAGTTATCATTTTTCTTTCAGAAACGCTGTTTTTGGCTTGATTTAGTACATTCTGAACAGCAAGAAAACGTTAAAGCACTTTATTCTAATATCTTAAGTATTTCTTTGTTTGATGAAATGCTAAATAATCATGATTTAGAATATAAAATAATTTTACCCAATGGTAAGGAAAAGTATGTAAGAGATCGAGCTTATGTCATTTACAATGAACAGAAAAAGGTGATTAGAATTGATGGTATTATTACTGACATCAGCAAACAAAAAGAAATTCAAAAGGCTTTGGTGCAAAGTGAAGAAGAATTGAGATTAATATTTGATTCAGCACCCATCGGCATGATGATTACGGATCAAAATGGAATTATTAAAAGGGTTAATAATTCTGTTTGCCAATTATTGAATTATAGTTTTACTGATTTAATTAATCAAAATCAAGAAAATTTTTATCACCCTGATGATATAGAAAAAAATAAATTATTGGTAAGAGAGATATTGAATAGTAGTCAAGGAAAGTATAGTCAAGAAAGAAGATATTTAGCTAGTAATGGTACAGTTATTTACACTATAGTTGACGTAAGTATTTTAAGAAATAATCAAGGTCAAACTGTTCAACTAATTCAACAAATTATTGATATTTCCCAAGTCAAGAATATGGAAGAACAAATCTTACTTGATAGATTATATGATAAATTAACTGGATTACCTAACCGATTTTTATTTTTAGAAAGGTTAGAGAAAACTTTAACGAAGTGTAATAAAAGCTCTAATAAGTTATGTGCCGTCTTATTGATTGATATAGATAATTTCCAAAAAATTAATGATAGTTTGGGTCACAATATTGGAGATGACTTATTAATTATAATTGCCGATAAAATTATCAGTTGTCTTGAAGAAAAAGACACATTGGCAAGGATTAGCGGTGATGAGTTTGCAGTGCTATTAGATGATTTAACTTCTTATGAGCAAGGAGAAATAATTGCTCAAAATATTATCACAGCTTGTAATACTAATCATTTATTAGATAATAATTATTTTGCTTCTTCCGTAACAATTGGTGTTACTTTTAGTTCTGTTAATTATGAAAATAAAGAAGAAATTTTAATAGCATCTTTAGGGTATCAAAAACCTGAAGAAATGCTGAGAGATGCTGATTTAACAATGAATCAAGCGAAAAAAGCAGGAAAAAATTGTTATCAAATATTTAAACCAATCATGTATAAACAATTATTGGATAAATTAAAATTAGAATCTCAATTAAGGAAAGCTCTAAGTGATGGTATTCTTGAATTATATTATCAACCAATTATTAATTTAAAAACAAATAATATTGCAGGATTTGAAGCTTTAGTTCGCTGGTTTCATCCAGATTTAGGCTTTATTTCTCCCGTGAAATTTATTCCTATTGCTGAAGAAAATGGTTTAATAATTCCTTTGGGAGATTGGATTTTAAATACGGCAGCACATCAGGCGCACCTCTGGCACCAAAAATATCCTGACCTTAATTTATTTATTGCCGTAAATGTATCAAGTAAACAATTATTAGACGAACATTTTTTAGATAAAGTGGACTCAATTTTAAACAAAAGTGAAGTGAATCCCCTTAATTTAAAATTAGAAATTACCGAAAGTATTTTGATGGATAATTTTAATGTAGCTAAAAATTTATTAGATAAAATTCAAGCCAGAGATTTAAAAATTTCTCTCGATGATTTTGGCACCGGTTATTCTTCTCTAAGTTATCTGCATCGTTTACCTTTTAATACTCTCAAAATTGATCGCGCTTTCATTACCCCTCTAAATAATACAAATGATCGTCATGCTATTGTGGAAGCCATTGTGGCTTTGGCACATAATCTTTCCCTTGATGTAGTAGCTGAAGGTATCGAAACCACAACCCAAGAAACAATTTTAAAACGGATTGGTTGTGATTTCGGTCAAGGGTATCTTTATTCTAAGCCGGTGGATGCGACGGGCGCTGGTAATCTCATCAATCTATTTCATATTTAGGGTGTACTGAATAAGTTTAACTAATATAGTTAATTATGATTGGAAAGGTAATTATAACAGAATGCTCTTGAATAAAACCCTTACTAGATAAGGATTATAAAAAAAATAAATGTTTTAAACTCAACTATCCTACTTGATTTTATATTATAAATTAATCTTATTTATTCTGGGATTAACAATTTCATTACTAATGTGTAGGTAAATAATGTCATTTATCCTTTACTATTCTTAATAGGCTTACTGATTCAGTAGGCAATAATTAGAGCAAATTATTATTAAAGGAAACAAAAACATGGCAACTTATAATGTAACCTTAGTTACCGAAGACGGCGAACAAACTATCGAAGTACCCGATGATGAGTATATCCTTGATGTAGCCGAAGAACAAGGTATTGATTTGCCTTACTCTTGTCGTGCTGGTGCTTGTTCTACTTGTGCTGGTAAAATCGTTTCTGGTACTGTAGATCAATCTGATCAGTCTTTCTTAGATGATGATCAAATTGAAGCTGGATACGTTTTAACCTGTGTGGCTTATCCTACTTCTGACTGTAAGATTGAAACTCATAAAGAAGAAGATTTGTACTAATAAGTTATCTCGTTGCGAAGCAGTTGATTTATCCTTTTTGGGGATTATTAACTGCTTTTTTAGTTTTTATATCATGCTGGGGTAATCTGTGACAAAACATTATTTAGGGTCTGCTGAATAAATCAAAACCCTTGTCAAATAAAGGTTTAAAGTCTATTCTACACAACAAAAAGTGTCATAAATTGATTTTTTCTCTAAAAACACTCTATTTTTTCCATTCCCATCGAAAATTATTGAGACAAATTAGCAATTTATGAAAAATAACTATTTGGCTAAAGTCTTTGATTTATAAGCATTTCACCTGAAACCTGAGACCCGAAGCCTGACACCTCCCCTCACCACTCCACTTTTTCAGCAGACCCTAATTATACAAACTCATAGTTTTTTCCACTCCGTCATGGAGAGAAAGCTCCAGCGCCCCTCGCACTACAACCATCAAGTCGTTAATAACAGGGGTTTCCTCACTAGAAAAACGACCTAAAACATGACCGATAGTAGCTTGTTTTTCTCCAGACTTACCAATACCAATGCGACAACGGGGAAATTTTTGCCCCCCCACATGACTAATAATCGACTTCATACCATTATGACCCCCTGCCGAGCCTGATAGCCGCAAACGAATCTTACCTAAGGGCAAATCCATGTCATCATACACCACTAACAAAGTTTCAGGAGTTAGTTTGTACCAATCTAAGACAGCGCGCACCGATTGCCCAGAGTTGTTCATATAAGTAAAGGGCTTAACAAGGCGAACTTTTTTGCGGTTAGGTGCGAATCCTTCAGTAAATAAGGCATTAAATTTATTATTTTTCTGCCAAGTAAAACCCCATTTATCAGCCAAATAGTCAACCACAGCAAAGCCAATATTATGTCTAGTGTGGTCATATTTTGGCTCAGGATTACCCAAACCTACGATTAAATCAGGAATAACGATAGATTTTTTGTTTTCTTCAACCATCTGTGATAATTGTATTACGCCAACTTTTAATTTACCTTATTTTTTTTGTTTAAGTATCGCTATTCCGGGCAATCAGTTCAGGTCGCGCTTTAAAACCCCGTCTTTTAAAAGTTAGGCAAATTTAATGGTGGTTCAAACTATTTTTAAATTTACTTTTACTTTTTTAACTCACCAAAGCCGATTTAATAACTCATGGCTTTATTAACTTTTTTAAGCAAAATTCTTGGTTGTAAAGGCTTTAGTAAATATTCATTAACTCCTAACTTAGAAAGACTATTCCACTCTTGTCCGCTAATTTCATCTCTAATGACTATCAAATGAAAATTGTTATTAAGAGTTTGAATATCCGAAGCCAAATTCAGAGAAGTGAATTGATTTTGCTCTAAAATAATCACTTTAGGATTAATTAAAGAAATTTTTTGCATCGCTTCTGTGGCATCAAATAACCAAATTACTTGATAATCAGCCGCCGTCAATAACTCACATAAAACCGTGCCAATTTCGTCATCTTCACAAATAATTACTACTGTTTTATTATCACTTCTTGCTTTAAGTTCATTTTCTATATTTTGTTGATAAAGTATAGAGTTAACATCAGAATTAGGCAAATAAACAGTGAAAACGGAACCTTTTTCTACCATGGATTCAACCTCAATAAAACCGCCATGTAATTCTACCAAATGTTTAGTTAAAGCTAACCCTAAACCAGTACCCGGATTGGTACGAGTGCGATAATTTTCTAATTGTTGAAACTCGTTAAATAAAAGAGGTATTTGTTCTGGATAAATACCAATACCTGTATCTTCAATATGAAAAATAGCCTGATTATTTTCTCGCCAAATTTTTATAATAACTTCTCCTCCAGCGCCCGTAAACTTAATACCATTATCCACGAGATTTAATAAAATTTGGTAAAGTCTTTCACCGTCTGCATAAAACAAATCTTCTTCATTACTGACTCGATAATCTAGTTTAACCATAACACCTTTGTTACGGGCTATTTCTAAACCATATAGTAATACCATTTGAGCGATATTTTCTAAAGAGATTGGTTTAATATTAAGTAAATATTTTCCTGATTCGATTTCAGCAAAATCAAGAATATTATTAATTAATTGCAGTAATTTTCTACCATTTTCTTGAATAATTTTTAAATATCTAGTTTCTTTTTCAGGAGATAAAATGCTACTATTATCATTTTTAGACCAATGTAACAAAGTTCCCGATAATCCAATTATACAAGTTAAAGGAGTTCTTAGTTCGTGACTAATACTACCTAAAAACTCTGCTTTTGATTGTTGAGCTACTTCCGCTAAAATTAAAGCATCTTGTAATTCTCTAGCCTTTTTTTCCACTTGTTTTTCTAAGGCTTTTTTTTGTGCTTCTAATTGTTGATAGTAGTTATACTGATAGACTGCTACTGCTAAATATTCGCTGATGTGCTTCAGAAATTTTATGTCATTTTCTTGCCATTTTCTTGGTTGATTACATTCATGGGCAATTAACAAACCCCATAACTCATGTTTCACGATAATTGGTATGACAATTTTTGCTTTAACTGCCATTTTCTTCATGGTTTCAGTTAAACATTTTTCTAAATTTTGCTCGTCAATATCATTGATAATTAAAATAAAATCATCTTGGTATTTTTGCAGGGTTTGTAATGTTTCAAAACAGCGATCTTCTTGATAGTTTAAAACTGAGGTGAAGGGCGCTGATACTTCTGTTTCATAAGTAACAATATTGATTAATTTATTATCAGTATTTGTTACATTAACTTGATAAATTAATAAACGGTCTATTTCTAATAAATTTTTGACATTTTCTAAAGTATTTTGAATGATTTGTTTTAACTCTAAATTATCTTGAATTTGCTGAGTTAAATTATGTAATATATTTTCTTGTTTCAGACGACTATGCAATATATCCTCAATGGGGGAATTATCATTTTGATCATTAATAGATTGCTCTTGAATATTTAAGGGATTGCTAAAAATTTTCAAAACTTCAAGAATAAAACCATGATTTAAAGAATTATCAACATCGATAATAGCGAGATGATGATCAATTTTCTTTTTAGTTCTTAAATTTAAGAAAGGCTTAATTATTTCATAAAAACTAACGATTTTGTCAAGTTCAAAACTAATGGTAATTTGATAATAGAAATTACTGATTTCTCGATCAATAAATAGTAAAGCCTGTAAATCTGGATGCAGGATTAAATTGAAGTTGTGAAAAATTAAGCCATTATTAGAAATGTCTTTTTTTCTGTTGAGATGCTGTTGAGTAAGAAAAATAAGGTCACTTCCCTGATTCTCGGCAGTTTGTTGCCAGAGATGATGTAATTTGCTCAACATTTGATGGGAAATAATCGTTTTGTTTAAAGAGGGATGATTGTTAGCCATGCCAAGATAAAATGATGATGAAGTGGCTAAATTTAATTAGATCATACTATCATCATCTATCCTATTCCTCGCTTTTCGTCAAACTGTAATGTTTTCTAAAGATTGAGAAAACAGGAGAATGAATAATATCAAGTAATTTACCCACCGTGTAATGAATTACACGGCTAATAATATCTCGTTCAATAAATTGAACTAAGATTATTTTTGATTGATTTATAGGTGTTCAAACGGACATAATTGCTCGAAAAATAGCATCAATCAAATACTACTCTATCACGATTGACACTCCCACCACTAAACCCTACGGGTTATAGTGGGGGATTCTTGGTTCACCGACTCGCCGTTAGACGACAGCCCATA
>JACYMF010000041.1 GCA_015272165.1 Cyanobacterium sp. T60_A2020_053 | reverse complement strand
AAACTTAATTGTCGGGAAATTCGTCAGGATTAATACCTAATTCTTGTAGTTTTTGTTTCCATTTTTCAATTTTTTGTAAAGCTAATTCCTTCTGTTGCCTTTCATATTCTTTCTGTTGTCTTTCATACTGGCTAGATTCTTGAGGGGTTGGCACTAATTTACCATCAGAGGTGAAGTAGCGCAATTTTCGCTCATGTATACCTAAATATAATTCTAATTGCTCTGAATATAACCAACCTTGCTCATTAGGTTTAATGGCTTGATATTTTCCCCCTACTAACCTAAAACCTTGAAATTCGAGGGTAAAAGGATCAAACCAAAAATAATCTGGTGTTCTAAATATATCTTGATAAATCTCTTTTTTTTCTTCTCTGTCTGTTTTGGCAGTACTATCGGATAAAATTTCGACGATAACATTAGGATATTTTCCCCCTTCTTCCCACACTACCCAACTTTTGCGGTTTTCATCGTTACTGGTATTTAACACCACGAAAAAATCAGGTCCTCGAAAATACTCGGATTTTTTTTGATTTGGACTGTAATATATGGTTAAGTTACCAGCACAAAAATAGTCTTCCTTATCTGCCCATAGTAATTGTAAGGAATTGAGTAGGATAATAATTTGTTGTAAGTGTTGATAGGTTTCCAATGTTGGTTCATTACTCCAAAATTCACCTTGTGGAAAGATTATCTCATTTTTTACGGTGGAGGGCGCTGTTATTTTTTCGTTGGCAACCATAATTTTAAACTCTATTGAATAATCAGCTAATATTTTTTGATTATAACCCCTTCTTTGCTATGGCAAAATTTAGGGTTTCAATTAGCCTAAAACCTGTTTCTAAACTTGAGACGATAATTTGGTAGAATATGCTAATGATTAAATAATCGGAGTAAATAAAATGTTAACTTTAAAAATTGCTATCAATATTGTGGTTGCCTCTTTCATCTTATTATTTGTTTTTGGTTTCTTGTCAGGAGACCCAGCGCGCAACCCCGGACGCAAAGATTTAGACTAATAATATCATGGGCTATTAAATTTTACAAAAAAGCAAGGGGTATAAACTCCTTGTTTTTTCCTAACTAATATTTTATCATTGAGCTTTTGTCGATCATCGTTTATAGTTACATTGAGCCTAGTTTTCAAGAAATCCCTTCTTCTTTCTGTTGGGGTTTGGAAGTAGATAAAATTTATCAAGATATTGGCAGTCGTTATCAGTTAGACAAACTTTTTGCTGATTGTCAACAAAATCCCCCGCAATATCTCTTGATTCAAGGTTTAGAAGAATTAGGCGATAATCTAGCTGAGGTGTGGCGGGCGCTGGATTTTTTAGAGTCTTTGTCTGTAGAAATTATTGCTGTTAATCAGCCTTATAATTCTAGTCAATTCAAAGTTATTGGCAGTGAAGAAAAACGAGAAAAATTAACTAAGATTTGGCGAGATATTGAGCAAAAAATTTATAGTCATAAACTTAAAAAAAGTCACGCTGAAAAACGGTTGAGGGCGCACCTCCCCCCGGGTAAAGCACCTTATGGTTATCAAAGAGGTCAAGAAAATTATCTCATTAATCGAGCCACAGCGCCTATCATACGCTCATTTTTTGAAAGGTTTTTATTATATGCTTCTTTGACGGATAGTGTTAATTATATAAAAAGAAAATATAACAAAAAAATTGCGTTAAGCACAGCTTTAAATTGGTTAAAAAATCCTGTTTATCGAGGTGATTTAGCCCATAAAAATAAAACCATTATGGCTAATACTCACACGGCAATTATTAGCAGAGAAGAAAGCGCCCAAATCGAGAGAATTTTAAAGAGTCATCGCCGATTTTCTTCCCGTAGCACCAGCGCCCGTCACTGTTTAGCTGGATTAATCAAATGTCAAACTTGTGATTCTTTGTACAAAATCAATCAAGTTAATCAAAAAAGAAAAGAGCAAAAATATCTCTATTTAACTCCTGTTCAATGTTTTAAAAATATGCCTTGTCCTTCTCTTATTTATGAGAAAATTTTAAAGGAAATCATTAACATAATTTGTCAAAAATTACCACAAAAATCAACAAATTTTAATCAGATAAATATAGAAGAAGTGGCAGAACAATTCAAATCAAACATTATTAGTAAACAGCAGATATTAAGTAAATTAGATAATTTTATTAAAGAAAATATTTTAGATATAAAAACGGCTGAAATAAGAAAATATCAGCTTAATCAAGAAATTGTCGAATTAAAAGAAAAATTAGCACAACTTCCTCCAGCTAATTTAGTAAAAATGAGTAGTGATTTAGCGTTACCTCAATTTTGGCACGATTTATCAGAACCAGAAAAAAGATTTTATTTAAGAGAATTTATTAACCAAATTTATCTTGATTATAATGACAATCATGAGTTAATTATTAACTTAGAATTTGTATTTTAAAAATTGTCTCTCACCATTTTTTTAATATTTGTGGCAAAATAATACTAGAAAAATTACGTCAAAAGGGCAAAGAGCAAAGGTAAATTTAAAGATAGCTTGAACTACTCTGTTTCTTTGCTCACGTCTTAACAAACGGGGTTTTAAACCCTTTATTATTCGATAAGATTATGGCAGAATCCATTAGTATTTCTAACTCTCATCCCAGTATCTCCTTATTTATCGAGCGTTTAACTGAGTTTAGCCAGTCAGGTTGTCGCATTCCTACCTCAGAAGAATTGAAACAAATTGCGGAAGAAGTTGGTATTTCCCCTGAAGATATTGCGTTTGCCCGAAAAAGGGCTGGTGATAACTATACTCGAGCTCAAGGTTACTGTCGTTATCGTCATTGGGATGAAGCCATTAACGAGTTAGAGGAGGCGTTGGCTTTTATTCCTACTAATTCTGAGATGTTACATTTACTGATTGCTTCTTATTTGGGGCGCTGGCAACGGTATCATAAAAATCAGGATGAAAAGTTGATTCGTTTTCGTATTCGTCAATGTTTGGAGATTCAAGCTGATGATGAGAAGGCTTTAGAATTATTAGGGGTATTGGATCAATCTATTAAAAATCGTCAGTTATTTAACTTTACAGTGGGGGCTCTGTTTTGTTTGGGTTTTGGTTCATTGATTGGTTTTTTTGTACTTAATGAAATTTCCCTTAATGGTGTTAATTCTCGTCGTCAACAAATGGAGACTTTAGAGCGAGATTTTCAGCGACAAATTGACAATGTTAGATTATCGGGGGAGGGCGCTGTATTGACTCTTTCAACTCAAATTCGTGAACAAGGAGAGATGAATTATGCTCTTAGTGATAAAATCACTATGTTAGAAGGGGAAATAAAAAGATTAAAAGAAGAAAATAAAGTTTTAGCTCAAAATACTCGCAATTTTAATCAAAGAATCCAAATTTTAGAGCAAGAGTTAGAAGAAGTTAAATCAATCCCCACTTCAGAGAATCAATAATAGACATCTCCAACAATAGTTGAAGTAATTTACTCACCGTGTAATGAATTACACGGCTAATAGGTTTACGTTCAATAAATTGAACTAAGATTATTTTGAATTGATTTGTAAGTGATCGCGCAGCGGCAGCCTTCGGCTGATCAAGCGGACTTTATATTAAATAAAGGCTTCAAGCAGAATATAGCGTTTTTCATTATCATGAGGTACATTCATTATTCTTAAGTCCCCCTTTTTAAGGGGGATTGAGGGGGATCATCTTGTACCTCATAAGGGTGGAAGTTGCTATAAAACCCAAAAAAAGTGTGAAAACATAGTGTTTTTTCTTCAAAATTTCTAATTTTTTTACTACAAATCAACAATCATTGATGAAAACTAGGAATTTTTAAGAAGCTATTATTATGCTAGAACCTTTGATTTTTCATTTTTTAACCTGATACCTGACACCTAACGCCTGGTACCTATCCTCATCAAAAGACTTTTTCAGCAACCCGTAGTTATTTTTAGGGTTTAATGTCCTAGTTTTTGTAAAGAGAAAAGCGCTGCTTCTGATACTTGAGAATTGGCATCTCTAACAAGATATTTAAGAGCGGAAATACTTTTTTCAGTATTAAAATTTCCCAGAGACTCTGCTAGTCTTTGACGAATTAACCAATCTTCTGACTGGGCAAAATTGAGTATCTCATCCACACAATCTTGTGCTTTTATTTCCCCAAGGGCAGAAATAGCCGCTTGTTCTAAAACTGTTTCGCCACTGTGTAGCGCCCGTAACAAAACATCTTTAGCTCGAACATCTCCCAGATTACCCAAAGAAACCGCCGCACTAAAACGCACTAACCATTCTGTATCTTCATGAAAAGCACGGACAAGAAAATCAAAAGCGCGTATATCCTGAAGATAACCCAGCGCCCCTGCCGCATCGGCGCGAATACCGTAATCAGCATCAGTTTCTAATAATTTCACCAAAATCGGGAAACACTCTTCCGTTTGCTTCACCCCTAAAGCAAACACCGCCATAGAACGCACTTGTAACACATCGTCATTAATAACCTTAATGATCAATGGTACAGCGTCTTTTGCTTCCACCTGTCGCAAAGAAGCAAGGGCTAATAAACGATCTTTGGAGTTGTCGCTGTCGAGGCGCGCTGATATTTCGGCGAGATTAACTGTACTCATATTCTTTAATATATTTAACATTTCTTTACACTTTTCATTATAGACAATCAAAATTAGCTTTTAACTGCTATTTATGGTTTGCACTCATTAGTGGAGTAGTGAAGGGCAAGAGGCAAAGGTTAAAAGGTGACTAGGTTTCAGGCTTCAGGTTGCAGGTTTCAGTGGTAATTTTCAAACCTAATACCTAAGACCTGACCTGACATCTTTAAGCATAATAAAAATTCAAAAAAGTGCTAAAGATAATCTTTTTTCGCCAAAAAATCTGTATTTCTGATCTCCTAATCAAAATTACTGATAGAAATGAGCAATTTATGAAAAATAACGATTTGGCTAAAGTCTTTAATTTATAAGCATTTCACCTGAAACCTAACACCCGAAGCCTGACACCTTCCCTCACCAAAATACTTTTTCAGTAACCCCTATTTAGACTTTCGAGACACAGGGGCAACTAAAAATTGACTAGCTTTATGGGCGACGCCATCACGGATAACCATTTGATGGAGATTAACTAATTTGTCTTGCACATAATAATCTCTCACTGTGAGACGATCACCGAGGTTAAAATCAGTTTCATAAAAAACCTCCTTAATTCCAGCAGAAATGATTAATTTTAAACAGGAGATACAAGGCTCAAGGGTGACATAAATAGTAGCGCCCTCCGTTGCTATACCGTGACGAGAAGCAAGGGCAATGGCGTTAGCCTCTGCATGAACGGCGCGGGATGGTAATTCTCTACTAGCATCACAACTGCTCAAACCTTCATAGCAAAAGCCTTGCGCTGTACAATGAATCGAACCAGAAGGAGGTCCATTATAACCTGTTGCTAATACTTGACGATTTTTGACAATGACAGCGCCCACCGGAAAAGCTAAACAAGTGGAGCGAGTGGCGGCGAGTTTTGCCATTAACATGAAATATTCATCCCAACTGGGGCGATTTTCTTCTCTATCGGTCATTTTTAAATTTTTACTAATATTGTGCTAAAGTCATTGATTAATCAGCTCTTTAATTTGTCAAAAGGGCAAAGGATAAAAAATTTAGAATTTAGAATTTAGAATTTAGAAAACAATTACTTCTACATTTCTTTCATTATCCATTGTCAATTATCCATGGTCAATCGTCAATTATGTCATTTTTTCGTCATTCTTTAGTTTTATCTTTGCTTTTCTTACTCGGTTGCAGTGGTAACGAAAATTTAGCATCTCGTTTTGCACCGGATGCCAGTTTATCCCCCAATGATACCACTGCGGTGGAGGGCGCTGATCCTACCACTACCATTAAATTACCCTACACTGTCACCGTGCCGATTTATGACAATGCAGAGATAGTAAAAACAGAAGGAAAAGAAGTTTTTTGGACATCTTCAGACCCCATTAACGTAATTTCCGACTATTATAAGCAACAACTAGAACAGAAACAATGGCAAGTGCAAGTAGCGGAAGATAATTCATTAACTGCCACCAATGCCGAGAAAAATTTTAACTTGACAATGACTTTTACAGTCAATGGCAATCAAACGGAATATCAAATGTTAGGGACTGAAATTACCCCTACGGCAACAGAAGAAACTCCACAAACTCCACAAACTCCCCTTAACGCAGAAGTGGAAACTAATCCGGAAAACCCTTTAGCAATATTGCAACAGAAGGGAATCGTTGAATCCAGCGCCCTCCAACCGCAGGAAATTATTACTCGTCGAGAGTTTGCACGGTGGTTATTTAAAACCAATAATCTGTTATATGCTGATACGGTGGGCAATGTCATTAAAGAAGCTAGTAGTAACAGTCAGCCGGTATTTAGCGATATTAACAATGATGACCCTGATTTTGGTATTATTCAAGGATTAGCGGAGGCTGGGATAATCCCTTCCCGTTTAACGAAAGATGCCAGTGCCAGTAATTTTCAACCCAGCGCCCCTCTCACCCGTGCCGATTTGCTCAACTGGAAAATACCCCTCGATTTTCGCCGTGAAAGAGTGGATAATGTCACCATTGACAGTGTTAGAGATACTTGGGGTTTTCAGGATGTTAATGATTTAAGTCCCCAACTATGGCGTAACTTGTATTTAGATTGGCAAAATGGCGAAAATGCTAATATTCGTCGGGCTTTTGGTTTTACTACTCTTTTTCAACCCCAAAAAAGCGTCTCGAAAAATGAAGCGGGAATTGTTTTACTACGCATGGGGAATCAAGGTGACGGGCGCTGGTTAAATTCTTCAGATGCTCAGGAGTAACAGAAATTGAGGCGTTGCTGATTTAAGTTATGAACGTTATGGTAAAAGTACATCTGGCATTACTGAATTGGGATATGAAACATTAATGAATTACAGCAAATATATAATACTCAAAATATTATTACTACTCCCTACCCCAAGCAAAAACATATTTAAAATCAGCAACGCCAGATGGAACTATAGTTTCAGTTAACTTTTATCGTCTTTATGAAAATATTAGTTTTCCTTCTTTGTTTCGCAAAATAACAAAAAAGGAGTAATTGCTATAAGGGATTTAGTCTTGCTATATGACATGGTAATGGCGAATTAATTGTAATAATAATAAGTAAGAAAGCAAAATCAATTATGTGTAGGCATCAGCGCCCTTCACCATAGAACAAAAATACTAACCATGAATCAACAAGAAATTATCGTTATTGGCGGAGGATTAGCTGGCACAGAAGCCACATGGCAAATCGCCCGGGCAGGAATACCAGTCACCCTCTACGAAATGCGCCCAGCGCACCTCTCCCCAGCGCACCACAGTGAAGATTTAGCGGAATTAGTATGTAGTAACTCCTTTGGGGCAGATGCCACGGATCGAGCAGCCGGATTACTCCATGAAGAATTACGCCGTCTTGATTCTATCATTATTAAAACAGCAGACGAGCATAAAGTACCGGCGGGGGGAGCTTTGGCGGTGGATCGAGGGGTATTTAGTCGTACTCTCACCGAAACCCTTGCTAATCATCCTTTAATCACCCTGAAAAGAGAAGAAATTAAAACCATTCCCTCTGACGGTATCGTAGTTTTAGCCACCGGTCCTCTCACCAGTTATCCCCTCGCCCAAGAATTGCAGAAATTTACAGGCATGGAATACATGAACTTTTTTGATGCCGCTAGTCCCATTATAGTGGGAGAATCCATCAATCAAGACATTGCTTTTTTAGCGTCACGTTATGACAAAGGAGAAGCTGCTTATTTAAATTGTCCTATGGATAAAGAACAGTATTTGCACTTTTGGCAGGAATTATGTCAAGCTGAACAGGCAGAGTTAAAAGATTTTGATCGAGAAAGTTCTAAATTTTTTGAAGCCTGTTTGCCCATTGAAGAATTAGGGCAACGGGGGGAAGATACCATGAGATATGGACCGTTGAAGCCTATTGGTTTATTTGATGCTCGTTTGGGGGATTTTCGAGAAAATAAAGACAAGCGCCCCTATGGGGTGGTACAGTTACGCCAAGAAGACAAAGCCGGGCAACTGTGGAATATGGTTGGTTTTCAGACTAATTTAAAATGGGGTGAACAAAAAAGGGTTTTTCGTCTTATACCCGGTTTAGAAAATGCTGAATTTGTGCGCATGGGAGTGATGCACAAAAATACGTTTCTCAATGCGCCTCAGTTATTATCTCCCACTCTACAGTTTAAACATCGTGGTACGATGATGGGCGCTGGGCAGTTAATTGGCACGGAAGGCTATACAGCGGCGGCGGCGGGAGGTTGGTTAGCGGGGGTTAATGCTAGTCGTGTTTATCATGGTCAAAATCCCCTTGTACTATCTCCTGTGACGATGATGGGCGCTTTATTCGATTTTATCAGTTCGGCTGATGCCAAACACTTTCAACCGATGCCCCCTAATTTTGGCATTTTACCACCGTTAGAAAAGAAAATTAGGAGTAAAAAAGATCGTTATCAGGCTTATGCTCAGAGGTCTTTAGCCGAAATTGATACCATTACTATTTAACAACTCTTAGTTACTTACTACCTACCTTACCGCAGTTTTCATTTTCTTAAACCACACTTTAGATTGTCCAAAAAAATCCCTTTGCGCCTTCGCGCCTTTGCGTGAAACAAAAAACGTGGTTTACTCATGTGGAATGCTCTGTAACTAATAACTTACATAATCAAAGTAAAAATTAAATTTAATATGTTTAAATCATTTCAACTATCAGGAGTTGGGTTACACTCTGGGCAAGAATGTACAGCGCACCTCACCCCAGCCAAGAAAGGCGAAGGGCGCTTTTTCGTCAGAACGGATTTATCACAGCGCCCGATAATCCCAGCTACGATTGCATCTGTTACCAGTACAATTTTATCCACAGAATTAGGTCAAGGAGAAGCAAAAATTAGAACCGTGGAGCATTTACTGGCTTCCCTTTGTGCCTGTGGTATCGATGATGTGATGATTGAGGTGAAGGGCGCTGAATTACCACTGTTAGATGGGTCTGGAGAATTGTGGGTAAATAATATTCTCAATAATCTCGATAACAAAACTCCCACTTTTTCTTCATCGAGTATTAGTATAAAAGAACCAATTTGGGTAAGGAAAGACGATGCTTTTGTAGCGGTATTGCCTTCGGAAAAAATGCTGTTTACCTATGGTGTGGACTTTCCCTATGCCGAAATACAAAATCAATGGCATACATGGTATCCTGAGCGAGAAAAATTTAGCACGGCCATAGCGCCCGCCCGCACGTTTGGTTTTGCGGAACAAATCCAACAATTACAACAAGCTGGACTCATCTTAGGAGGCAATCTTAATAATGCCCTTGTTTGTAGCCAAGATGGTTGGGTAAATCCTCCTTTACGCTTTGAAAATGAACCCGTGCGCCATAAGATACTGGATTTAATTGGTGATTTAAGTTTACTTGGTAGTATTCCGTGCGCCCATTACCTTGCTTATAAAGCCAGTCATCAGCTACACACAGAATTAGCTCGCCGTATCATATCTTTAAATGGGGGTTATTGAAAAAATGCTTTCAAGTGTTAGGTATTAGGTAAGCTAAGACGCATTTAACTTACATTGACTAATTCACCTTTATTGTTAAATTTTTTACTCCAATTAATAACTAAACTTCCTTCGTTCAATAAGTACGTTGAAATATTCACTCATGGATTTTTACAATTTCAATCTTTACTTCAATTATAATCAGACTACTACCCTCCCCCTCATACCAAAAATTTAAAACTATTCAACGAGTTAGGAAAACACAAAATTGATCATCTATTTTCCCCTAGTATGAATACAATTAAATTAGTTTACAAATCTAAAATAATCAGGTAGTAGGTTATGGTCAAAAATGTTCCCCTAGCCTACAAAAATAAGGGTTTCAGGGCTTTTAATTTATTGGTAACTCTCGGTATTGGTTCTCTGGGATTATTGCTGTCTCAAACTTCGGCGGAGGGCGCTGTTCATTCTAGTGCAATGAATTAAACTCTTTAATTCTTGATAGGAAATTCTCACAATTTAACTTTCATCGAGTGGCAAAAGTGGATAAATATACTCATAAAGAGTGGGCAAATTAACAGTAATAACAGTCCAAACTTCTTCCAAATCAACATTATCATATTCATGAGTAATAATATCTCGCATTCCTGCAATTTGTCTCCAAGGAATAGAAGGATGTTGTTTTCTAAACTCAAGAGATAATCTTTTTGTCGCTTCGCCAATAATCATAATTCTTCTCAGAATAGCATCTTGTTTTTCTTGATTATTTAGCAACTCTTGATAACTAATATTATCGATATAGTTAGATATTAGTTCAATAGCTTGACAAATATCTATTAAAGTGCTTACATCACGCATGATAAATTACCTGACATGAATTTAAAATTGTCTGTTTTTTAAGCCAATTTTTACTATTTTTTATGGTATTTTTACTAACTAAATCTACAGGGCGATGGCACATTTTTTCTAGTTTTTCCTTGAGGGCAATTTTTTCTAATAAACCTCGATTAGCTAGAGGAGAATAGGTAATAAGAAAATCTATATCACTTTGATTATTAAAATCATCTCTTAAAATAGAACCAAATACAGCTAATTCTGCAATATGATTCTCTTGACAAAAATTGATTAATTCTTGCGGTTCGATCTTTAATCTTTGATAGATTAATTGTTCTTGATCAGATAACTGTAAAATAATCATAAATTATCACTTTATAATAAATCTAAAAAATTATTAATTGTTAAATCATAATCTTTCAGGCGTTGGTTAATGATCATATGAAACATGGCTGAATTACAGCAAATATATAACATTCAAAATATTATTATCATAAGTACGTTGAAATATTCACTCATGGATTTCCACAATTTCAATCTTTACTTCAATTATAATCAGACTACTGCCCTCCCCCTCATACCAAAAATTTAAAACTATTTAATGAGTTAGGAAAACACAAAATTGATCATCTATTTTCCCCTACTATGAATTACCATTAAATTAGTTTACAAATCTAAAATAATCAGGTAGTAGATTATGGTCAAAAATGTTACCCTACCTTACAAAAATAAGGGTTTCAGGGCTTTTAATTTATTGATAACTCTCGGTATTGGTTCTCTGGGATTATTGCTGTCTCAAACTCAGGCGGAGGGCGCTGTGCCCCAAGCAAAAACATATTTAAAATCGGCAACGCCGACTTTTTAAGTAATAAAAATTATCAGAGCTTGAAAATGGCTGAAACTATATTTAGTAAAGCAAGTCTATCGAAAAGTGACAGATCAGGGTTATAGTACGAACGTTGAAAGAGAAAACAACTGGGTAGAATTAGTCTTTTTAAGTTATATAAATTTATGGGCAAGTAGAAATTTGGCTCAACAAGTCACCTCTGATTTACAGAAATATCATTTGAAAAATCTGCTTAACAAAACCTCAATTTAACAGTACTTTCAGCTATTTTAGGACTGATGATAAGAAGAGCTTAAAATTTTTACTTGGTAAACGATGAAGGGCGCTATAATATCGATAATTTGTCGTTTTGTAAGAATAAAAATGCGTATTTTCGTTACGGGAATTAGTGGTTGCATAGGTCATTATATTGCTGAATCTTTAATTAAAGAAACCGACCATGAGTTATTTTTTTTAGTGAGAAATCCTGCTAAATTAGGATTTGATTATAATTATCGTTCTGGTATCAATATTATTCAAGGTAGTTTAGAAAATATATTAGATCATTGTGAGTTATTAAGCACCATTAATATTGCTATTTTAACGGCTACTTGTTGGGGGGGAGAAAAAGAATCTTATCAAATTAATGTGGAAGCTAATCTTAATTTAATTAATGCCTTAAATCCTAACCGATGTGAACGTGTTATTTATTTTTCTACTGCTAGTATTTTAGATCGTCATAATCAATTATTATCAGAAGCTGGAAAAATTGGCACTGATTATATTAGAACAAAATATCAATGTTTTACGCAACTTACGAATGTTCCTTTAGCTGATAAAATTATTACTGTTTATCCGACTTTAGTCTTTGGTGGTGGTGAGAATAAGCCTTATTCACATTTATCAGGGGGTTTAAAAGATAGTCTTAAATGGATGAGTTTAATTCGTTGGTTTAATGCTGATGGTAGTTTTCATTTTATTCATGGTCAAGACATCGCTACAGTTATAACTTATTTAGTTAATAATGGTGATGAATTAAGTCCAATTTATAATAATAAATTAGTGTTGGCTAGTGAGCCTTTAACGGTTAGTAAAGCTATCAAAGATATTTGTCAGAAAATTAACAAAAAAGTTTATTTTCAATTTCCTTTACCTATTTGGTTAGCTAATTTTTTTATAAAAATTTTTAAAATTCAAATGGCTGAATGGGATTACTTCTGCTTGAATTATCGTCATTTTACTTACGATAGTTATGTTAATCCTACTACTTTTAATTTACCTATTTATGCACCAAAAGTTAGTGATTTATTTGATGATTTAAAAATATCAAAAGGGCAAAGGGCAAAAGGCAAGGGGCAAAGGTAAATGTAATCAGCAATTTATGGAAAATGATTATTGTGGCAAAGTCTTTAATTTATAAGGATTTCGCCTGATGCCTGACACCTCCCCCCATCAAAAGCAGGGTGTTTTCATTCTCAGATTTTTAGTTGAGACAAAGTAAAAAGTAATAAGTTTTGATTCTTTTTGATGAAAAAAGATTATTCCAGATATTTTAACTACTAATAAATCAATTAATAGAAAAAATCTTCCCTTTCTCCCTTGCTTCCTCTGCTTCCCCTGCTAAACAAATCAATTTTGTACCTGACTTTGAAAACGCCCTGCATCACTCATACTTTTTCAGCAACACCTAAGTAAGTGGACAATGTTTACTAATTATGGCTAACACCTCTGATTTATTAATTGGTTTTGACATAAAATCTGTTGCTCCAGCGATTTTAGTGCGCATTCTCTCTACCATGCCGTCATTTGAAGTTAAAATGATGACAGGAGTATTACGAAATAATGATAATTTCCGAATCGCACCACAAATTTCATAGCCGTTTGTATTAGGCATAACAAGGTCAAGAAAAATTACATCTGGTTTGGAGGCTAAGATAGTGGCAATAGCTCGAACGGGATCAATAATACCGATGAAGCGATAACCTACGGGTTTTAGGATACTAGCCATGGTTTGACAGATGGCAGGGCTATCATCAATACAGGCAATGACTAAAGTTTTTTCTGGTTGAGTAATGGTTTTTTGGGTGACGGGCGCTGGTAAATCAGCAATAGAGACCATGCTGATATAACCCCCTTGAATGTAAGGTAATAATAATTTCCCCAACTGATCTAATTCTCGTTTTAACTGTAAAGATAAATCTCTGATGGTACTACGCCCATTAATAAGTTTGCTAAAAACGCTGTAAAGTTTTGGAGGGGATTTCAATTTTAGTTGTTCATTGGATTTTATCACTAAAGCCTTATTAGGAGAGCGGTCTCCTAATTTAGCGCCCACCCAATCTTGCCATTGTTTCCAAGCAGGTACGATTACTTTACTGGTATCAATTAAAAATAATTGTTCGGATACTGGTACTGCCACATCGGAGTTAAGATGAAAGGTAATTTCTGACACTTGATTGAGATCGAAAAAAATTTCAACCATAATTGCCGTCACCATTTTCAAAACTTGATCTCGATGGGTTTTCCCCATGTCTAACCAGCGTTTTAATACTTCATATTCCCAACAAAATTTGATGCCTAAATCGCCGATGGATTGTAGTTCATGTTCTAAAAATTCTTTGTCGGTGGCAATTTCGGGTAAGTAGGCGGCTAGGTTACGGCGCCATCGGCGCACGGAATGTTCTCCTCCTGTGGCGTAAATCAATCTTCCTGAGTAGAGAAAAAATTTCCACTCCATGTTACCCGGGTAAACTAATAGAAGTTCTCCCGTAAATTGATGCTTTTTCAAGGTATCAAACAAAAATGTTTGTTTAGATGCAACAAACCCTTGAATTGGCACACTATAGTTTTGAATGGGGAGGGTATCCATTAGTGATAAATTATAAATAGCCTAACGATAATTTGATCAATCATAGTATATTTTCCTATTGTGGATCAGTTAAGTGTTTTTTGGGTGGTTTTTGGTTTATTTTTTATTTTATTTTATTTATGACCATTAATTTTCAAAATATTATTGCCAATCTTAATCATTTTTGGAGTCAAAGAGGTTGTCTCGTGGCTCAACCCTATGATACGGAGAAGGGCGCTGGTACCATGAGCCATCATACTTTCCTCCGTGCCATTGGACCTGAACCCTGGGCTGTGGCTTATGTTGAACCCTGCCGGCGCCCTTCTGACGGGCGCTATGGCGAAAATCCTAACCGTGTCCAGCATTATTATCAATATCAAGTTTTAATTAAACCTTCCCCTAATAACATACAAGAGGTTTATTTGGATTCGTTGAGGGCGCTGGGCATTCATCCAGAAGACCATGATATTCGTTTTGTGGAAGATAACTGGGAATCTCCTACCCTAGGCGCTTGGGGTGTCGGCTGGGAAGTTTGGCTCGATGGCATGGAAATTACTCAATTTACTTATTTTCAACAGTGTGGAGGCATTGACTGTCGCCCCGTTGCCATTGAAATTACCTATGGGTTAGAGAGATTGGCAATGTATTTACAAGATGTGGACAGTATTTATGACATTCAATGGAATGATCAAATTAAATACGGCGATATTTTCTTACAAGGAGAAGTTGAACAATGTACTTACAATTTTGAAGCCTCAAACCCTGATTTATTATTCAAGTTATTTGCTTTATATGAAGAGGAAGCAAAGCAGTTAATTGAAAAAAATTTGGTATTACCCAGTCTTGATTATGTGCTGAAATGTTCTCACTCTTTTAATTTACTCGATGCTAGAGGAGTAATTGCTGTGGCAGAAAGAACTCGTTATATTGGTCGCATTAGGAATTTAGCAAGAGAAGTTGCCCACCAATATCTTTCCCAACGGGAAAGTTTAGATTTTCCTTTATTAACTTCAGTAAAATCAGTATAGATAGTAGGTTGGGTTAGCCATAGCGTAACCCAACAACACTTAATCTAAAAATCTGAAAAATTCTTAATTATACTGGGCTAGGTTGGTTTTCTTAATTCACCCCCTTATTACCTACCCATTGACAATATCACAGCAATTGGACTAACTTATCTGAAAATTTTTAGCGAAAACGTTTTTTGCGACGAGCAACGGCTTTACGTTTCTTCTTCTCAATGGGGGTTTCAAAATGACGCAGACGTTTGATGTCAGCGAAGATTCCTGCTTTTGATACTTGTCTTTTAAAACGACGTAATGCAGATTCGATATTTTCGTTTTGTCCCACAACCACTTGGGTCATGCAATATCCTCCTTATTATTACTAAAGTTTACTGTTTCTCATTTTAACATATCTAGTGGTGTCGTTCACAACATGAAACTGTCGCTATAACCATGACTCCTTTTCGGAATACCATACAACACCACCCAGCTCAACGTTTTACGCTTTGCGAGAGTAATACTCAATAACGAGTAGTTCATTAATATTTAATGCTACCCATTCTCTTTCCACAACACCATTGACTTTACCAACGGAGGTATTTTTGTCAAATTCTAAGTGACTGGGAAGATTAGCTAAACCGGGGTTAGCAAGGTTAGTTTCTAAAATTTTACGAGATTTATCACGATCTCTGATTGCCACAACATCACCCGGGCGACATTGATAACTAGCAATATCAACTACTCCACCGTTAACAGTTATATGACCATGATTCACCAACTGACGTGCGGCTGGGATGGTGGGCGCCATACCGAGACGAAAAACGGTATTGTCAAGACGCATTTCTAATAATTGTAATAATACTTGACCAGTAGAACCGCCCACACGACGAGCTTTTTTCACATAACGAACTAATTGTTTTTCGCTAACACCATAGTTATAGCGTAGCTTTTGCTTTTCTTCTAAACGAATAGCATACTCTGAACGCTTACGGCGGTTTTGCCCGTGTTGCCCGGGGGGATAAGCACGACGAGCGTTTTTACGAGTTAAGCCGGGTAAATCTCCCAAGCGACGCACTACCCTCAAACGAGGTCCTGTATATCGAGACATAGTTTAATTAATTTTTCCTTTAATTTTATAATTTACAACCAAACATATTATTTTACAACAATTTTTGTTTTTCTGTGTTCTTTTTCCATGAGTTAAATTTGATTTACTTCGCACTTAGGTGGTGCTGAAAAAGTATTTTGGTGAAGGGAGGTGTCAGGCTTCGGGTGTCGCGGTGTCGCGGTGAAATGCTTATAAATTAAAGACTTTAGACAAATATTTATTTTTTGCAAACTACTCATTTGTATCAATAATTTTTGATAGGGATGGAAGAAATAGAGTATTTTTAAAGAAAAAAGTCAATTTATGACACTTTTTGTTATGCAGAATAGACTTTAAACCTTTATTTGACAAGGGTTTTGATTTATTCAGCAGACCTTATTTAGAATGAAAAAAGAAAATTGATTTAATCTTGATCACTAATTTTGAGCTTTTCAATATTCCAAAAAGCGCCCCCCAACGGTGAATAATTAACCCCATCGATTCTATCTCTAACTGCTGATAAAGAATAAGGATTAACTAAGTGAATTAATGGCAAATAATCTTGAGCTAATTGTTGAGTTTTACCATAAATTTCTTTTCTTTTTTCTAAATCTAACTCTTTCGCTCCAGCAACATATAAATTACCGATTTCTTGTTCCCAGTCAGAAACAACGCGCCCCTCAATATCCTCTCTACCTGCTTGAGGTTTAAGATTAAATAAGTGTAAATTACCGTCAGGAGACCATAAATTAATACCGTTATTGGGTTCATTTCCCCCCGTAAAACCAATAATATGAGCTTCCCAATCCAAAGAATTACTCAGTTTATCCACTAAAACATTAAAAGCAATGGGTGTAAAATCCACAGTAATACCAATTTGCTCTAAATCTTGCTTGATTTGTGAGCCTAAAGATTCCCTAATTTTATTCCCAGCATTGGTTAATAAACTAAATCTAACCTGATTATTTTCTGAGTCTAATAATTGATTATTTTCATTGTATTTAAACCCAGCTTCTTTCAATAATTTTTTAGCTAATTCAGGATTATAGTCATAACTATTTACAGTAGGATCATAAAAAGGCGATTGTACAGAAATAGGTGAATTTTGTTTTTCTCCTAAACCACGATAAATATTATTAATCATTCTTTCCCGATTAATACTATAAGCCATAGCTTTTCTAAAATTTAAGTTAGTAAACCACTTTGATTTATAGGGAGTAACTAAAGGTTTACCATCTCTTGAGCCTTGATTAAGATTAAAAGCAAGAAAGGTTGTGCCATAGGCAGCACCACCATTATAAATAGTAAAATTTCCTCGTTTTTCTTCTTTTTTTAACAAGGAAAAATATTCAGGAGATACCCCAATAGAATCTAAACTTCCTGAACGAAATTGTAGCAATGATGTATCAGTAGATTCGACTATTTCCCAAACTACTTCTTCAATATAAGGTAGTGAATTACCGAGATCATCTTGTTGCCAATAATAGGGATTACGAGTGAAAATTAAACGCTGAGAGGTGGCATAACTTTTTAACTTATACGCACCATTAACTGTTAATTGATCAGGGGGAGTATCAACACCCCAAAATGAAAGAAAAAGAGGGTTTCCTTCACTATCTTTTTGCGTAACTTTTTCTGCTAGAATATGTTTAGGTAAAATCGATAGTCCTGTACTTTGTAAAAAAGGAGCAAATGGCTCAGTAATTGTAAATTTTACTTGACGATTATTGATTTTTTCAACAGTAGGTAAACTGCGACTTTCTCCCACCCTTAAACTATCTCTAGCATTGCTAGGTATTTCTTCATTTAGATATAGTTCATTATAGCTGAAAATTATGTCATCAACTGTTAATGGTTGACCGTCTGACCATTTTAAATTTTCTCGTAAAGTGAAAATAATACTTAATTGATCTTCGGAAATTTCCCATGATTTTGCCAAGGCTGGTTCGATTTCTGCGGTGAGAGGATTTTCTCTTATTAGTCCTTCATAAGTTAAACCAAATATATTGGGTGATTCTTGAGATAAAACTGCATTAAATGTTTTGGGATCACTTAATATAGCTTGGGTAATTTGTGATGAGGGTAAGTTATTTTCAGCAACAGAATTTAAGCCACAGCTTGTTAAAAAACTTACTAATGTTAGAGATATAATGATTAAATTAATAATTTTTTTTAGTGGTAAAAGCATATTTTAAAATAATAGTTTTAAAAATATTTATAGTATTTTTCATAATTATGAGGTACAGTTATTATTCTCAAGTCCCCCTTTTTAAGGGGGATTTAGGGGGATCCTCTTGTACTTCATTGTCACAATAATTGCTATTTATTTGAGGTGTCTATGGGTTGATCCATTACTTCGATTTCTTTCGCCTTTAGGGGTAAGATAGCCTTTTGTTGTCCATCACTTCTAGCCTTACTAGCAATAATGTCAATGGGCGCTTTAATTAAGTCAAAAAAACTGGCTTTCCCTATGGTTATTTTAATGATATTTTTCGGAATATCTTGAAAAATCCAGCGCCCGATGCGTAATAAAATAGCTTGATTATCATAATTTTTTGCCAATTTTAAACCATGTAATTGATGTAAATATTGGTTAGATTTACCATAACGTTGCCATTGACTTTGAAAATCTTTTAAATTATTTCGATGACGATGAAAAACCAGCGCCCCTCGCACAAATTTTATCTCAGCCTGTAATTCCTGAAATAAACGCCAACAGATGTCCGCATCACCGCCAGTAGTAAGATAGGGGCGAAATAAACCAATAATTTGTAAAGCCTCTTTCCTGATAGCTAAATTGGCAGTTTGAGCATAGGGATAAAGTTCATTAGCTAGGGTATATTTTTGAGATAAAGTATCATTTGTCTCGGCATATTTTTCTAAAATACTATTTCCTTTCAATCCCTTAATTTCTCCGGCTACAATCATAATTTTCTCATCTATAAACGGTTGAATTAATAATTCTAGCCAATCATGTTGAGGGCGACAATCAACATCAGTAAAAGCAATAATTTTTCCCTCTGAATTTTTTATCCCTTGATTCCGAGCATAATAAGAAGATTGTATTTTATCAGCTAATATATACCTAATTTTTATGTTTTGATTTTGATAAAGTTGAGCCTGTTCTTTAATGAGATGAGCGGTATTATCTTCACTATTATTATCTACTAAAATGAACTCAACTTGTGTTAAATTATAGGTTTGACTTACTAAACAATCAATCAAAGGTAATAAATCTTTTTCTCCATTGTAAACGGGAATAATTACTGAAATGGAAGGACAAAACATAATGTAATCTTAACAAAAAACCATAGGAATTTTATAGTAACAAAAAAGGGTGAGTATAAACTCACCCAAAAGTTAAAATTTCTTAGACACAAGATGAAAAACTAACCTAACTATACTCCCGCTTTTTCCAACACAGGAGTAGTTTTTCCTTCAGCTTGGATGATTACTTTACCTTCGTCGTTGACATCAACTAGGGCGGTATCTCCTTCTTTTAAGCGTTTAGAAAGAATTTCTTCGGCTAAGACATCTTCTAACAATCTCATAATGGCACGACGTAAAGGACGGGCGCCATAGGCTGGATTGTATCCTTCTTCTACTAACCTTTCCTTAAATTTATCCGTTACCTGTAAAGTGATTTCCTGCTCAGTGAGACGGGCAAAAACTTCCTTGAGCAACAACTCGGAGATTTCTTTGACTTCCTCTTTATTGAGTTGACGGAAGACAATAATTTCATCCAAACGGTTGAGAAATTCAGGACGGAAGTAGTTTTTCAACTCCTCATTAACTAAGGAACGAATACGGTTGTACTGAGACTCAGTTTTATCGTCTTCTAACTCGAAGCCTAAACCACCGCCACCTTTTTCGATGACTTTAGAACCAATATTGGAAGTCATGATCAACAGGGTGTTTTTGAAGTCCACCGTGCGCCCTTTGGCATCGGTTAAGCGCCCGTCTTCCAAGATTTGCAATAGTAAGTTGAATACGTCGGGGTGCGCTTTTTCGATTTCATCGAATAAAACCACAGTGTAAGGACGACGGCGCACGGCTTCCGTTAACTGCCCACCCTCACTATAACCCACGTATCCCGGCGGAGAACCGATGAGCTTAGATACCGTGTGACGTTCCATGTATTCCGACATATCCAAACGAATCATGGAATCTTCCGAACCAAAGAAATAAGTCGCTAAGGCTTTAGTTAACTCAGTTTTACCAACCCCAGTAGGACCAGAGAAGATAAAGGAAGCAATAGGACGATTAGGATTTTTCAAACCTACTCTGGCGCGACGAATAGCGCGAGAAATAGCTTTAACCGCATCTTCTTGACCGATAATTCTTTGGTGCAGAGTATCCTCCATGTTTAAGAGTTTCTCAGACTCAGACTCAGTGAGTTTTTGTACAGGCACACCAGTCCAAGAAGCCACAATGTGAGCGATCTCTTCTTCACCCACCACTGGATTATCACTCACTTTAGGATTATCTTTTTTCTGATCCGCTAAACTGCGAATTTCAGACTTAATTTCCATTTCCCGATCTCGCAATTCCCCAGCTTTATCAAAGTCTTGAGACCTTACCGCTTCATCTTTTTCCTTCAAGACTTGGCGTAATTCTTTGTCTAACTCCTTCGCTTCGGCGGGTAACTGAGAATTGAGTAAACGTACTCTTGATCCCGCTTCGTCAATCAAATCGATAGCTTTATCAGGTAAAAATCGATCACTAATATAACGATCTGACAATTTAGCAGCCGCATCTAAGGCTTCATCAGAAATTTTTAGCTTGTGGTGTTGTTCATAACGCTCCCGTAAACCAAATAAAATCTCAATGGTTTCATCCACGCTAGGTTCACCCACCATTACCGGTTGGAAACGACGCGCCAGCGCGGCATCTCTTTCGATATGTTTGCGGTATTCATCAAGGGTAGTCGCACCAATACACTGTAGTTCACCCCTTGCTAAGGCAGGTTTAAGGATATTCGCCGCATCAATAGCGCCCTCCGCCGCTCCAGCACCGATCAAGGTATGAACCTCATCAATAACAAGGATAACGTTACCAGCTTGACGGATTTCTTCCATAATTTTCTTGAGGCGCTCTTCAAACTCCCCACGATATTTCGTACCGGCTACCAATAAACCAATATCAAGAGTTACCACCCGTTTATCTTCTAATAAATCTGGTACATCTTTATTACCGATTCTTTGGGCTAAACCTTCAGCAATGGCGGTTTTACCTACACCCGGTTCACCGATTAAGACGGGGTTATTTTTGGTACGACGACCGAGAATTTGAATAACTCGTTCAATTTCCTTTTGTCTGCCCACTACCGGGTCTAATTTACCTTCGGTGGCAAAAATAGTTAAATTTGAACCAAACTCATCAAGGGTAGGGGTTTTATTAGAGCGAGAACCACCACCAGCGCCCACCACCGCCGTTTCAGTTTCCCCTAACATCCGAATAACTTGGGTGCGTACTTTGCCGAGATCAACACCCAAATTTTCTAAAACTCGTGCAGCCACTCCTTCCCCTTCTCTAATTAAACCTAAGAGCAGGTGTTCTGTACCAATATAATTATGTCCTAATTGACGAGCTTCCTCTAAGGATAACTCTAAGACTCTTTTTGCTCTGGGGGTGAAAGGAATTTCTACCGCTACAAAGCCTGAGCCACGCCCGATGATTTTTTCCACTTCAATCCGAGCATCTTTGAGGTTAACCCCCATCGGTTTTAGTACCTTAGCGGCGACTCCAGTGCCTTCTCCGATTAAACCGAGCAGTATTTGCTCTGTGCCAACGAAGTTATGGCCCAAGCGACGAGCTTCTTCTTGAGCCAACATGATCACCTTGATCGCCTTTTCTGTGAAGCGTTCAAACATAATATTTTAAATTCCACCATTAGCCATGTTTATTGTTGATTTTAGCATAGGATTATGGTTAGTCTGTGTGGCTTGGTACAGTCTAGGGTGTGGAAATCTGTATTGTCACTTGATTTTTTTTGAGTTAATATTCTCTGTAATCTTTACTATATAACTCTTTCGGCTTTTTTCTGTTCCCATTAATTTTGGTAAAGAAAAGGTTAATTTTTTTTGCAATGCAGGAAACGAGAAAAAGTAACTTTCTACTCTGCTTGTTCGATTTAATTGGTAGGTAACGGTGGAGGTTGCCTTCACGACACCACGTTTTCAGAAAACCCTAAAGGAGGTGCAATAAAATAAAGTACCAGTCAGCTTGTGGGTATTATTGTCACATCCCATGAAGACAGGATTTTTGATGGATGCCAAAATTTCTTGTACTCAGCTAGTTATTCTGATTGTGACTTAATTCCTTTTTGATATTTTTTTTCTATCTTTACCATAGGTTTTCTTGCTTTCCAGGTCATATTTTTTGCCCATTCTAACGTCCTTTCCACCGAGTCCAATTATGAAAAAAATCATTATCACATCTAAATTTAGGATTACTATAGATATTTTTATTTAATGTAAAATTAAAAAAGTCCAGTGGCAACATGAAAACTTGTTGATGTTCATATAGTGGTAAATCCATGAAAAAATTATTTTTGTTGTTTTTATTTATCTTGGGGTTATTCTTCTCCCTGTGGGGATTTCGGGTATTAAATTCGGGGGGAGAATACGAGTCAATTATCATTAACTTTCGAGATGACATAGAAGTTAGTCAATTAAGCTCATCTTGGGGTGAATTTCAAAATAAATTACATCTTAATAGTGAATTTTCTGCACCGAGAAATATTTATGTCATGGAAGGGGATAAACAAACCTTCAAGCAATTACGCCGTAATTTAGATAAAAAAACCCTCGAATATATCGAGCCAAATTACATTTATCATACCTTAGAAATTCCTAACGATCCGGGCTACAGTGAGCAGTGGAATTTACGCAGTATCAATGTGGAACAAGCATGGTTAGATAGTAAAGGGGAAGGCGTTACGGTGGCGGTAATCGATACGGGAGTCAGTCGAGTGCCTGATTTGGCAGAAACTGAGTTTGTAGAAGGTTATGATTTTGTTAATGATACCATTGAGGCGCTTGATGATGTTGGTCATGGCACCCATGTAGCTGGTACCATAGCGCAATCCACCAATAACAATTATGGGGTAGCTGGAATCGCCTACAAAGCCAAAATTATGCCTCTCAAAGTTTTAGGTTTAAATGGTGGTAGTGTGGCGGATATTGCTGAGGCGATTAAATTTGCTACGGATAAGGGCGCTGATGTAATTAATCTTAGTTTAGGTGGTAGCGGTGATAGTCAGTTACTCCGTGGCGCTGTTGATTATGCTTATAGTAAAGGTGTAGTGGTGGTGGGCGCTGCGGGAAATGAAAATAGTAATTCTGCTACTTATCCGGCCCGTTATAATCACGTTATCAGCGTTGCCGCTACGGATGCAGTGGGCAAAAAAGCACCCTATTCTAATTTTGGCGCAGGGGTGGATATTTCAGCGCCCGGCGGTAGCGATACAGGGTTAATTGTCCAAGAAACCGTCATCAATAATAATCAAACCCCTTCCTTTGAAGGTTTCCAAGGCACAAGTATGGCGGCGCCTCATGTGGCTGGAGTAGCAGCTTTAATTAAAGCGACAGGCATTGAAGACCCAGAAGAAGTGCGCCAAATTTTGTTAGAATCATCTCGTCGTGTATCAGAAGACCCGCTTAATCATTATGGCGCAGGAAGGTTAAATGCTGGGGATGCCGTGCGCTTGGCCATGCGTGGTCAAATTTCGGTAAGGGATTTCGTGCGCTGGTTGCATGATAATGGCTATCTCAATCCAATTTTTTGGATTGATGGCGGTACTTTATTCTTATTACCAAAACTTGGTATGGTATTAGGCTCATATCTTTTTGCTTGGTTAATTCGTAATTATTTGGTATTTAACCTTAGTCTCGCTAGTGGCATGATTTTTGGTAGTTCCGGTTTATTTGTACTACAAGGTTTATATATTTTTGACCTTCCCCAATGGCCTTTACGTTTGTTAGGAAGCTCTATTCCTGAATTGGGTAATGCTGTGATGGGTACAAATAGTCTCAATCCCTTTTTTGCCAGCGCCCTCCTCCCTTTCTTATTAGTAGTCTTGTTCTTAGGGAATGAAAGTGGTAAATGGTTGGCAATCGGTTCATGTTTAGGGGTAGCATCTTGTTTAAGTATTTCTGCTTTTATGACTCCGAGCGTGTGGGGTTTAGGCAGTGGTATGATGGCGCAAACATATTTATTGATTAATGCTTTATTGTGCTTCGGTTTAGCTTATTTAGCAACCAGAAAAACTGGGGTAATTGATAATGGATAATTGACAATTGATAATGGGTTGAACATTGTTCAACCCCTACGCCCTTTCTCCCTTTCTTCCCTTTCACCCCTTCTTCCCTTTCTACCGTAACCAGTAAACTAACACTAACTAAAATGACAGAGATTTGGGGCGCGATTATCGTCTTCATCATTAGTCCAATTATTGGGGCAATTCCCCTCATTGATTGGTTTACCTACGCTATCTCAGGTAAAGATTTGAAGAAATTAGGCACGGGTAATATTTCCGTTTCTTCGGCATTTTATCACGGGGGGAAGGGCGCTGGAATCATGGCAGTTATTTCCGAAGCTGGTAAAGGTATCGCCGTAGTTTTAATGACTAGGGCTTTTTTTTCCCTCGGCTCAACTTGGGAAATTTTAGCATTAATTGCCTTAGTCATGGGGCGCTATTGGGGAGGGAAGGGCGCTGGTGCTACCAATGTAACTTGGGGTATTATTACCCATAATCCTGTGGGTGGTTTATTGATTTTCCTTTTGGGGGGAGTGAGTTTTGCCATTTTTCGCTCTCGTCAAGGTGGTAGAATTGGCGTTTTAGGGTTGATGGTGGTAGTATTAGGGGCGCAAAATATTAATAACCCTGAGTATATTTTCGCTACCATTACCTTAGCTAGTTTATTAATTTGGATTTATCAACAAATGCCCGACGATTTAGATTTAAACCCTACTCAAGTCAATACAGAGTCAAAGCAAGTCTTTCGCTTTTTTCGGGGTGATAGTGGCATGACTTCCCTACAAGAAAATCTTAATCCTAATCAAGTGGGTGGTAAAGCCTATAATCTTTCTCGTTTAATCAAATGGGGTTACAATGTGCCGGAAGGTTGGGTAATCAAAGCCGGTGACGACATAGATAAATTTTGTCAGTTTCTCTCTCCTTCCCCTGATAATCCCCTCGTGGTGCGCTCATCCGCCGTAGATGAGGATTCGTTAACGGCGACGGGCGCTGGAATTTATCAAAGTTATCTGAATATTACTGATATTACTACCCTCAAACAAAGAATTATCCACTGTTTCGATTCTTACTATACAGAAAGCGCCCTCCACTATCGCCAAAGTAGAGGGTTAACCGAAAAATCCCTCGCCGTCATTGTGCAGAAACAAATTAACGGTATTTATGGCGGTGTCGCTTTTAGTAGAAATCCCGTTAATCAAAGGGAAGACGCAGTATGTATTGAAGTGGCGCCCTCCACCCCTGAAGTGGTATCAGGGAAAATGACACCGCAATCATATCAAGTTTTTCTCGACACCAAAGAAGTTAAAGGACAAGGAAATATCTCTCCAGAAGTATTATTAAATCTCGCCAAAATTACCAGAGAAATTGAAGCCCTTGACAAAAACATCCCTCAAGATGTAGAGTGGTGTTATGATGGCTATTCTCTGTGGATTTTTCAATCTCGTCCCGTTACTACTCTACAGCCTTTATGGACAAGAAAAATTGCCTCAGAAGTGATACCCGGACTAATTCGTCCTTTACCTTGGTCAATTAATCAACCTCTTACCTGTGGTGTTTGGGGTGATATTTTTACTATTGTTTTAGGTCAAAAAGCCTCTGATTTAGACTTCACAAAAACCGCTACTTTACACTATCATCGAGCTTATTTTAATGCCACTTTATTAGGGGATATATTCTTATTAATGGGATTACCTCCTGAAAGTTTGGAGTTTTTAACTAGAGGGAGTAAATTTAGTAAACCTCCTTTGATGTCAACTGTCAAAAACATTCCCGGTTTATGGCGTTTGTTACAAAGGGAATTAAATTTAATTAATGATTTTAATATTAAACAAGATAAAATATTTAACCCTCTCTTAGATGAATTAGCAGAAGTTGAGCCGAATCAATTAAATAATTTACAGTTATTAAACCGTATTGAACAAATATTATTAGGTTTGAAAGAAGCTACTTATTTTAGTATTCTAGCGCCCCTCAGCTTTGCCATCCGTCAGGCAATATTTAAAGTAAATCCTCTCAATTTAGATAATCAAAATATTCCCGAAATTGCTTCAGTAAATGAATTAAAAACTATGGCGAAGGGCGCTCGTCAATTGTTTTCTCAAACTGATTTACAAAAGCTAGAACCTGATGAATATAACGCTTTTTTCACTTGTTTAACAGAATTACCTGATGGAGAATCAGTATTAAAAACCTTAGAAAATTGGCAGAAAAAATATGGTTATTTAAGTGAAGTTGCTACGGATATATCTATCCCCCGTTGGGCAGAAGATTCTCGCACTATTAGGACAATGTTTACTAAATTTATTGCCGAAAAAGAAACAGATTTATTTCAAGAGAATAACATAAAGAAAATATTAACTTGGCAAGAGAAAATAGTACAAAATCGATTAGATATAAAAGGTGAAGTTGCCACCATTTATGCTCAATTTTTAGCTTATTTACGTTATAGTTTTTTGGCTGTAGGTGATAATTTAGTGAAAGAAAAAATTATTAAGGAAAGAGATGAAATATTTTTTATCAAGTTAAATGAGTTAAAAGATATTATTAATCAAAAACATCAAGATGATAATGTAGTAAATATCATCAAAAAAAGACAAGAAAAATGGCAAGAAGATCAACAAATTAAAACTATTCCTTATCTTGTGTATGGTAACACTCCACAAATTAATTTTAATAGCCAAATTTCTTTAACTATTAGTGACAATCAATTAAAAGGTATTCCAGCTAGTGGCGGAATAATTGAAGGAAAAATTAAAGTATTTACTAAATTAGATATAACCGAAAAAATCGATAAAAATACCATTATTGTTGTACCTTACACCGATGCCGGTTGGACTTTACTTCTCACTCAAGCAGGGGGATTAATTGCGGAGGTAGGGGGGCAATTATCTCACGGGGCAATCGTGGCGAGGGAATACGGTATTCCAGCCGTAATGGATATTGCTCATGCTACCGAAATTATGCGAGATGGACAGCTAGTACGCCTTGATGGTGAAAAGGGCTTGGTTGAAATTTTACCAAGTACTTTAGTCGATAACACCTAACTTTTGATAATAAGGATATTCATTTTAGGGCGTTGCATTTTTATGGGATGATTTATAATGAAGGAAAAAGTTTTATGACAGGAGTAGTAAAAAGAAGAAAT
>JACYMF010000040.1 GCA_015272165.1 Cyanobacterium sp. T60_A2020_053 | reverse complement strand
ACTCTTATTCATTGTAATATTTTTGCTTTTTTTTGAAGTATGCGGAAGGTGGGTTAGAAAAAAAAGGATGGCGATTAGTCAGAGTCAAGGGTAGTCATTATCGCTATGACAAAGAGAATCAAAGTATATCCATCCCTATTCATGCTAATGAAGATTTAAAAATAGGGTTATTAAAAAGTGTGATGAAACAAGTAAATTTAAGGGAATCTGACTTGACATAAGACAAAATCAGCAGCGCCAAAAAAAAATTAACTGCTTTACCCATTATTAGCACTGTTGTATCCTCAAAATTTTAACTTTTATATGGTAGGTTGGGTTGCACTTCGTTTAACCCAACCTACTCAATTACTTCTTCTTACGAGTAACAAAACCTAATGCGCCCACGCCCAACAATCCTAACATCATGGTTGGTTCAGGAGTGGTGACAGGGGGAGACATTACCTCATTAACAGTAATTTGACGCCATTGTAAAGAACTCCAGCCTTGAGTGCTAATAGTACCTACAACAGAGATAACTTGGTTTGCTTGCACTGTAATCATGTTAGCAAAATTTCTGTTTTGTTCATCAACAAAAGGAGATGCTTCTGTTGTGTTAAAAGCACCAGCAGTTAAAGTTAGTTGTCCATTGTTATTGGAGCTAACGAAACCAATTTGATAAGAATTTAATTGTACCGATTTAGAGAAAGTTAAATTAAAAGAGGTGATGTTTTGACAAAATCCAGTATTTCCCAGTACACATAAACCATCAGAGTCAGTCGTGAAAACACCTGTTGAAGGATTAGAAGCAGTTAAGGTAATACCATCAACAGTTTTAGTAATAGTTGGTAAATTATCATCCCCAGCATTAAAAGTAAAAGTGGCAGCGTCAGCAGGAGCGAGATTAACGAAGGAAACGAGAGCAAGAGCTACCCCCCCCCCGATTTTTGCCGTAATTTGGGCGATTTTAGTCATTTTTTTGGATAAATGTTTTTATTTAGAGCTTCTCATTGTTATGAAGTACAAAACAAAATTAAGCGCACCTCATCAGGAGAAATTTGCCATGAAATTGATTATATCCAAAAAATTGAGCAATGAATACAGTTTTTTCCGTAGGTCTGCGCCCTGTATTGTTATCATTTTTATTTAGTGCAGAAATCTCTTGACCTTGTTATAATCAGGTAGTTTTCATAAAAAATTATGCTTGTTTCAGTTGGATTTTTAGTCAAAAATTATGTTAAAAAGCTATCAAGCCATATATGAAAGTGGCAAAGTTACATGGTTAGAAGACACTCCAAATATTACTTCTGCTCGTGTTATTGTTACTATTATCGAAGATTCCTCACCAAGTTTTCATCGGCACCGTCAACCTCCTGAATTTATAGCTGGGAAAGGGAAAACATTAGGAAATATTGTTGATCCTATTGTTGATGAAGATGACTGGCAATGTCTCAAATGATTATACTTGACACCCATATCTGGTTTTGGTTTATCAATCAAGAATTTAAGCGATTTCCTGATCACTGGAGAGAATTAATTGAGACAACTCCAGATGTTGCTGTTTCTTGCGTTTCTTGTTTTGAGATTGCTTTAGCATATCAAAAAAATAGAATTAATTTACCTTGTTCCCCTTCTCAATGGTTTACAGCATCATTAAAACCTGTTGATATTCAACTTTTACCACTTACTCCTGAGATTGCCAATCTAGCAGTTAATTTATCTCCTGTTCATAAAGACCCTTTTGATAGAATAATTATTGCAACTGTAATTGAGTATCAGGCTAAATTAGCTAGTGTCGATAGTCTTTTTTCCCAATATATTGAACTTGACAAACATTTCTTACAAAAATAGACAGTGTAGGTTGGGTTAAACGAAGTGCAACCCAACACAAAATAATTAATTTAGATAACCCTTTAAATCAAAAACACGATAATAAAATTATGGTTAGGGATGTTGGGTTTCGTACCTCAACCCAACCTACTCAATTATTTTTTCTTACGAGAAGCAAAACCGAGTACGCCCGCCCCCAATAATCCTAACATCATCGTTGGTTCAGGAGTCGTTGATTTATTAGCTAGAAAATAACTTTTTTTGACAATGTAGGTTGGGTTACAATGAAGTGCAACTCAACAAAATCAGCAACGCCAAAAAAATTAACGAAAAATGCAGATTCAGCGCCCTTCGTCCCTGCTATAATTCGTCAATGTGTAGAAGCAAAAGTAAAAGGCGCGATAATTATCTCGGCTGGATTTAAAGAAATTGGTGCCGAAGGAGTAAAATTAGAACAGGAAATTCTTAGGGAAGCCAAAAAAGGTAATTTAAGGATAATTGGACCAAATTGCTTAGGCTTAATCTGCCCACCCACAGGATTAAATGCCAGTTTTGCCAGCGCCCATCCCCGTATCGGTAACGTAGGTTTTATCAGTCAAAGTGGCGCTTTTTGTACCTCAATTCTTGATTGGAGTTTAAGAGAAAATCTCGGTTTTAGTGCCTTTATCTCCATCGGTTCCATGTTAGATGTGGATTGGGGCGATCTAATTTACTATCTCGGTGATGATCCTTTAACTAAAAGTATTGTAATTTATATGGAGTCCATCGGTGACGCGCGCTCCTTCATTTCCGCTGCGCGAGAAGTAGCTTTAACCAAACCGATTATCGTCATCAAGGGAGGGCGCACTCCAGCCGCCGCCCAAGCTGCCGCTTCCCATACAGGGGCGCTAACCAGTAGCGATGAAGTATTAGCATCTGCCTTTCGCCGTTGCGGTGTGTTACAAGTGGATACCATCAGCGAAGTGTTTAATATGGCAGAATTATTGGCAAAACAACCGCGCCCCAAAGGTAGGAATTTGACCATTTTAACCAACGCTGGAGGACCCGGAGTATTAGCAACCGATGCGTTAACATGGGGTAAAGGTAAACTAGCGCCCCTCACCGCCCACACCATCACCGCTTTAAACGAAATTTTACCCTCCCATTGGAGTCATAGTAATCCCATTGATATTTTGGGTGATGCCACCCCCGAAAGATACGCCCAAGCCTTAGAAATTGCCTCTAAGGATGAAAATAGCGATGGTTTATTAGTTATTTTAACACCCCAAGACATGACCGATCCCACTCGTACCGCAGAAGCGCTCAAAGCAGTGGCGAAAAATATCCTTGATAAACCGATTTTTGCCAGTTGGATGGGGGGAAGCACTGTTTCTGCGGGGGAAGCTATCCTTAATCAAGCCAATATTTACACCCAACCTTATCCCGATGATGCCGCGCGTCTGTTTAACCTCATGTGGTGCTACAGTGATAACTTAAAGGCACTCTACGAAACTCCTAGTTTTGGCGATCATGATCATCTCATTAATCGAGATTTAGCTACTAAAATTATTAATCATGCCCAAGATGGAGGGCGCTGTTTATTGACTGAATACGAGTCAAAACAACTGTTACAAGCCTACGGTATTCCCACCGTTACCACCCATATCGCTGTTAATTTAGAAGAAGTAACGGAAATTGCTGAAAAAATTGGTTATCCAGTGGTACTAAAATTGCACTCAGAGACTATCACCCATAAAACTGAGGTAGGGGGAGTTAAACTGAATTTACAAAGCCCAGAGGCGGTAAAAAATGCCTTTACAACTATTAAAAATGGGGTGGGCGCTGATGACTTTTTAGGGGTGACAGTGCAACCGATGGTTAACTTGGACGGTTATGAGTTAATTTTGGGTAGTAGTGATGATCCTCAATTTGGCTCGGTGCTATTATTTGGTACAGGGGGGCAATTAGTAGAAGTGTATCAAGATCGGGCGCTGGGTTTACCACCGTTAAATACTACGTTAGCACGGCGGATGATGGAAAGAACGAGAATATTTAAGGCACTAAAGGGAGTTAGGGGCAGAAAATCGGTTAATTTGGAGCAATTAGAGCAAATTTTGGTCTTATTTAGCCAATTAGTGATCGAACAACCACAAATCAAGGAAATTGACATCAATCCTCTTTTGGTCAATGAAAATGAGATAATTAGTTTAGATGCGCGGGTGTTGTTATATCCTCCTGACTGTCAAGAGATTCCCCCTTCTGCCATTCGTCCTTACCCTTATCACTATATCAGTCATCATAGTTTAAGTAATGGCGATAATTTTACCATTCGACCGATTTCCCCTGAAGATGAACCGCAAATCGTGAACTTTTGTACTGCTTTATCTGCACAAAGTGTCTATTCTCGTTTTTTTCATAGTATCAGTGGGAGGGCGCTGGTGGCGCACGATAGGTTAGCGCGCATCTGTTTTATTGATTACGATCAAGAAATTGCTTTGGTTGCTTATAATCATCAAGAGCAAGAAATTAAAGGGATTACTAGATTAAGCAAAGTCCATGGTAAATATGAATTATGAATTATGAGTTATATCAAGTCCGTTTAATCACTTACAAATTAGTAATATCAATATCTTAGTTCAATTTATTGAACGAAAAACTGTTGGTTCCGTGTAATTCATTACACGGTGGGTAAAGTGCGAAGAGATAATCTATTTGTAACTAAATTATCCAAACTTGATATTATCCATTGTCCATTGCTAAGATCATCATATATTTAGGGTCTGCTGAATAAATCAAAACCCTTGTCAAATAAAGGTTTAAATTCTATTCTACATAACAAAAAGTGTCATAAATTAACTTTTTTCTCTAAAAATACTGTATTTTTTCTATCCCTATCAAAAATTCTAAATTCTACATTCTAAATTCTAAATTCTACATTTTTCTCACCACCTATTTAAAGATGTTAAAATCAAAATAATATCAAACAAATAAAGTAGGAAGAAATTATATGAAATTATCAAGTAAAAACTATAAAGATCATGTGGATACCATTTATGATGCTATTGTGGTGGGTGGTGGTATGGGAGGATTATCTGCTGGAATTTATTTGGCTAGATATGGGTTAAAATGTTTGATCATCGAAAAAGGGAGAGGGCGCTCATTATGGATGCAAGACTTACGCAACTATCTTGGCATAGACCCTGATGCACCAGGTAGAGATTTATTAAATCATGGCACAAAACAGGCTATGGACTGGGGCGCTGATCATTTACGAGGTTATGTGGAAGATGTTGCCGATGAAGGAGAAACTTTCGCTGTTAAAGTCAAAATCGGTAAAAAAGATAGCGTTTATCCCATTTTTCACAGCAAATACTTAATCGCTGCCTCTGGAGTAATGGACGTGTTACCACAGTTAGAAGATATGCAAAATGTTTATGATTATGCTGGTTATAATCTTCATGTTTGTATGATTTGTGATGGTTATGATATGTGGGATCAAAAAGCCGTATTAATCGCTGGAAAAGAAGCCCAAATTAACGCTGCTTTTGTCTTAAACTGGTTCACTCCTTATATTACAGTTTTAACCCATGGTTTATGTACTGTTAGTGATGAAATGAAACAAAAATTAGCTGAATATGGCTATCCTTTACATGAGAGTAAAATCAGTCGTTTTGTGGGAGAAAATCACAAAATGCAAGGAGTAGAATTGGAAGATGGCACTTTTGTTGAAGCTACCACGGGTTTGATTAATATGGGTTCGATTTACCATAACCATTACCTGAAAGATATTGAAGGTTTAGAATGGGATGGGGAAAACTTAGTCACCAATGAGATGACACAAACGACTCATCCCCGTATTTTTGCTTTGGGAGATTTGAAAAAAGGTTTAAACCAAGTCTCGATTGCTGTGGCAGATGGCACTTTAGCCGCTACTCAAATTTGGCGTAATATTCGCCGTGCCAGCGCCCCTCGCAAATGGCAAGAAAACATCAAACTACCGGCAGAAATTCATTAATTTTTAGTATAAAAAAGAAAAAACCGCCTCTCCTGCTTACTAAGGAGAGGTGCAGAAGGCTGAAACTATTTCCCGATAAACAATTAATTTTGCATAACTTAACAATTCTTTTTTTTAAGATTAGAAAATAACAGTACAATAAGAGTTAATCCTAGTTTACAGCGCATTTCAAATGAATAAACCACGTTTTTTGTTTCTCGCAGAGGCGCAAAGACGCAAAGATAATATTTGTAATAATCCAAAGTGTGGTTTAAGGAAATGAAAACTGCTGTAAGTTGTCGATAGTTTGAGGTTCACTACGAAGGTTAACCATGAATAATAAGAAACAAAAAAAATGTCAGTCTTTAGAAACGTTTCATCAATCATTAGCCAAAAAAACCCTCATTAAAACCGTTTTAGCCGTAGGAATAATTACTTTATTGTGTAATGGATTAGGATACCTCTATGTCATTCGGAGAATAAAAGATGACACCATTCAAACTGTGAAAAAAAATACGGAAATTGTCGTTGAAAAAGAAAGCGAAATTTTTATCCAAGCAGAAAATAACAATAATTTAGTTAAACAATATTTACAAAATCAAATTAATACTATTGATCCGTGAAAAATAGCTCAATTTAACCGAATTGCAGCCCTTCGTTCAGATGGTACTACTCGTAATATTCAACCCTTCAATCCTGAATTTTCCCCCGGTATTTTTTTAGGCACAAACGTTAATCTTAATGACGAAATGAAAAATCGAGTGGTTAATTTTTTCAATACCGTTCAATCCTATGGTTAGGCATGGAAAAATGATTTTGTCAATACCTATATTCAAATTCCGGCGCTGGGAAACATCTTTTAGGTTTAATTAATGACATTTTGGATATTTCCAAGATTGAAGCAGGAAAAATGGAAATATACCTAGAAGATTTCGAGCTGGATAAGGTAATTCATGAAATTATTATTACCATCCAACCTTTGATTGAGAAAAATAATAACACCTTAAAAGTGGAAAGACCAGAACATTTAGGTACCATGCGAGGGGATGTTACCAAAATTAGACAAAATATGTTTAATTTGCTCAGTAATGCCAGTAAGTTTACTGACCATGGTACCATTACCCTCAAGGTTGAACGTTATGAGAAGGAAGGAAAAGAATGGATTGTATTTGCCGTCAAAGATACGGGTATCGGCATGAATCCTCAGCAACAAGCAAAATTATTTAATGCCTTCGCTCAAGCTGATGCTTCTACCTACCACTCGAAAGTATGGTGGTACTGGTTTAGGTTTAACTATTACTAAGAAATTTAGTGAAATGATGGGGGGTTATATTATCCTTGACAGTGAGGAGGGAGTGGGTACTACTTTTTCCATTAATTATAGATAATCTTTTTTCCTTATGTGATTTTTTGTCAATTATTCAATAGAAATCTTGTTCATAAATTTTTTTCTCTCTTTTTTATTTTAAATTTTACTTAATATTTTGAACAACGGTACTTAAACTAAAAATATCAAAAAAGGTTAAATTATGATATTTTTTTCCTAAACCTTGAGGGGATAAATTATAGGCAATTTTAGATTGATCTAAAACCCATTGTACATAAGTATTACTATTTGGACCGGGATAATAAAAATAGCGGTGATTATAGGGATAAATAAGGGGAGTTTTTCTAATCATAGAAATAAGATTTTCCGCTTCTTTTTCTTGCCAAATTTTCTCGCACCAACTATCACCATTACCAACGCCATTATTGGGATTCATGAGGTTTTTATGTAAATGCCCCCAACTACTGGAAACTAATTTTTGTTTCTGCCATATTTCCCATCTTTCGGTGATGTCATTTTCCCTAATTACAAACCAGTAATGTACCGCAATCCTACCAATAAAGGGTATTTTTGCAGTTCTTAATTCTACTTGTAAGGTCATAAATTTAGCAAATTTTAAACAGAAATAAAACCAGGTATTTCATGATTAATGTGGAGACGTTATATGTAACGTCTCTAAGTAAGTGTTTTATCTTCTTGCTGGTAAAGAATACTGAGGATTTTTTATTACACTTTTGCCGTTACCATTGTAATCACTGTCTAATAAAATGTTCTTAATTAATCTTGCTGTTGCTTTCTGGGCTAAACCTCCAGCGATTTTCTGACCTAGTTTTTGAGTCTCGGAATTTTGCACTATTTTCGTAATAATAGGAAGCAATTTTACGGGATCATAACCCTCAGTTTCTTGTAAGATTTGTAAGATGTTTTGAATATTACTCAGGGAATCATCTTTCACCTGATTATTTTTGAGGGGTGAAGGGCGCTGTTGGGTTTCCCAACCAATGGTCTTTCTAACTGATTCAGAAATATTAAACCAAGTTTTTTGCCCTAAATTATCCAAATAATTGACAATTTCACTGGCTAATCTTTCCCTGATAAAAGTACCACGATCTGACAATAAAAACTCAATACCTTGATCTACCACCGTATCAAAATTATAATCGGGGGAATCCTTCGCATTACGCAATAAATTCTCTAAACGATTCCAACGGAAACTACCATCTTTAAATAATAAATCTTTTAAAGAACTTTGTAACTGCTCAGACTGATCCGTTAACAATCTTTTCGCCACATAAGGATAGGCTTTACTCAATACCTTAAACTCAGGATCAATATTAATGGCAATGCCTTCTAATGTCACCATGGAGCGAATAATTAAAGCATAATAAGCAGGTACTTGGAAAGGAAATTCATACATCATCGCCGACATTTCATCGGTAATTTTTTTGAAATTCAACTCCGCTACACTAGCGCCCAAAGCGTTATTAAAAACGCTCGTTAAGGCTGGTATAATGGGCGTGAGATCAGTTTCAGGGGTCAAAAAGTCTAAATTGATATAATCTTGGGCTAACCCCTCAAAATCACGATTAACGAGGTGTACCACGGCTTCGATTAATCCGTACCGTTGATAGGGCAAAATTGTACTCATCATGCCAAAGTCAAGATAAGCCAATCTACCGTCAGGCATTGCCAGAAGGTTGCCGGGATGAGGATCAGCATGGAAGAACCCATGTTCTAATAATTGACGTAAGGAACATTGTACCCCTACTTCCACTAGGTGAGTGGCATCGATACCCTGAGCTTGGATTTTTTCGATGTCGGTTAATTTTGTTCCTTCAATCCATTCCATGGTTAACACTCGTCTGCCTGTGTATTCCCAATAAATTTTGGGTACATAGATTTCGGGCAAATGTCCATACAATTCTTGGAAACGGCGCGCGTTATCCCCTTCTTTGAGATAATTCATTTCCTCAAAAATCCGTGCGGCTAATTCATCCACAATGGCAACCAAATCAGACCTGATACGCTTAACATTACCCTTAACCCAACTAGCGATACTACGCATGATATATATATCAAGGGTAATACGTCTTACTAAATCTGGGCGCTGAACTTTAATAGCGACTTCTTCCCCTGTTTTTAATCGTCCTCGATAAACTTGCCCTAAGGAAGCGGCAGCAATAGGACTAGGGGTAATTTCTGCATAAATTTCCTGCGGAATTTTACCTAACTCCTCTTCTATGAATTGATAAGCAATTTCGTTGGGGAAGGGAGGAAGTTGATCTTGTAGAGTAGTTAATTCTTCTAAGTAAGTGGGGGAAACTAAATCTGGTCGTGTGGATAGGGCTTGACCAATTTTGATATATGCTGGTCCTAGCTTAGTTAAAATTTTTCTCAGTTTGATGGCTTGTTTCTTTTCACGGGCGCTGGATTTTCCCCATAAAGAGTTCCACCAATTAGATAAGATAAATGAGATAAGGGGAAAGGTAAGATTAATTAGCCTAGTTAATACTTGAAAGGGTTTATTACGATAAAAGGCGATAATATGGTTGGGGTTGTACTCCCAATCTTCGGGGGAAGTATCACTAACGGGTCCTAAATTTTCTTGATGTTGGGTGGGGATTACTACGGGTTGAGCGTGAACTTCAATAACGGGGCTAGTTTCTTTGATTGTTTCTGGATTGGGAGTTTGGTTGACCATAATCAAGTTTAGACTTTTCCTGTCTATTTTGCTTCAATGTTAACTATTGTAACAACATCTTAACATTTTGCTGGTGAGGTTATGAATGATGAGTTATGAATTATGAATTATGAAATAATAATTTCCTTTGCTATTTCAACTCATTATCCATTGTCAATTATCAATTATTCATTACTCTTTTGAGGTTTAATGAAGATATTTTTTAAGAAAAATTAGACTGAAATAGTAAGTTAAAAATGATAAAATCAAACCGCTAATGGTACAGCCAAAAAGTAGAGTCATAGTAACTTCTACTCCTGCATCTGCTAAATTTTGCCAAGATTCTACACTAAAACCATCAAGAGAATTAAAGGAGAAAAATAGATTTAAAATAACTTTTCCCAGTTGAAAGTTTAAGAAAAAAATTGGTACATAAGTAAAAGGATTACTTATCCAAGTAGCCATTACAGCGGTAATTTTATTACCTTTGAATAAAATTGCTAATAATATTGCAATTATCATTTGTAAGCCAAAAAAGGGAAAACTGCCTGAAAATACTCCTACGGCAAAGCCTCTGGCGATGGCTTCTGGTTTTTCTCGTAAACGTTTGAGACGCAAAAGGTAATATTGAAAATATCTTTGCCATAATGATGTACGCCGATGTTTTTTGCTCAAGGGGTAATAGGTATTTGTAGGATATTTGGTCAATGTTTCTGGTAATTTAAACATCAATTTTGTTTTGATGAGAGATCAGTTTATTTTTTGACTTCGCTCTATTTTACACTTTACTTTTTTGTTTGGGAAAGAAATTAAAAATTTTTTATCTTAAAATATAGTTTACCAGTAATTTAATTAATAATAATAATAATGTCAAAGAATTTATTGTTTCGTCAATTTTCTAGCTTTAGTTTGACTATATTAACAATGTTGATCACTTTGGGGGTGAAAGGCTTGGTTATTCCTTCGGCGGTGGAGGGCGCTGAAAATATCTCTTTTACCTATACTCCTGTGGTTTTAAATTTACAAGTAGATTCTTTGGAACTTTTTGCAGACACAGGGGAAATAAATCGTAATTTACAAACTTATTTTAATCTAGCTAAAGTTAATGAACAACAGAAGCAAAGTTTTCGTCTGGCTTTAACTACTCCTGTTAATGTTGATGGTGCTTTGATTTCACGCATTCTTAATACTGATGAGGGGGAAAGACTTTTAAGTTATTTCGGTAGTGTAATTAATGTGCAAAGAGGGGGAAATGGTAAGTCTTTGTTGAGGGGCGCTATTATCAAATCAGCTCTTGAACCGGAAGGGTTAAGTTTATTAAATGTGTTGCAAAATTTGGCGTTGGATGTGCAGGTGGATGTACCGAAAATTCTTGATTATAGTCGTCAAATTAATAGGATATTGGAAACTAGCGCCCTCCTCCAAAGCAAAGTAATTGAAATTGCGAATCATGAAGCCAGTCAAGGCAATAATCCTAATTATGCGCAGTTAAAAGACTTGCGTCAAATGGGAAGTTTCGAGGTTAACCATGAAACCATTGATGTTTTAAATTTTATTCGCTCTCAAAGATTTAGTGCTGAGTTGTACTATCCGAAACAAATTCAGGCTAATAATCCTGTTATTGTCATATCTCATGGTTTGGGGTCTAAACCTGAAGATTTCGCTAAACGGGCAAAGTATCTCGCCTCCCATGGTTATGTGGTGATGATTCCGCAACATTATGGCAGTGATTTTGGGCAAACAAAACGTTTTCTTGATGGTTTAAGTCGAGAGCTTTTTTTCGTGGAGGAATTTATTAATCGTCCTTCAACCATTAAAAGCTCTATCGATGAATTAGAAAGGCTTAATCGGACTCGATGGCAAAATAAACTAAATTTGCAAAATGTCGGGGTCTGGGGGCATTCTTTCGGGGGCTATACTGCTTTGGCGGTGGGGGGCGCTACCATTGATTGGGAACGGTTAGAAGGGCGCTGTAGTTCAGATGTAGGTAATCTCAATACAGCGTTATTGCTACAGTGTCGGGCGCTGAAATTACCTAAAGAAAATTATAATTTTCGTGATCCTCGCATCGGTGCGGTATTTGTGATGAATGCCGTTAATGAGGCTATTTTAGGACCAGATGGCTTGAACCAAATGGAAGTGCCTTTATTTATGTCGGCAGGAAGTTATGATCCGGCTACCCCTTTTGTGTTCGAGGTGGCGCAAACTTATCCTTTCTTGACTTTGAAAAATAGTTATTTACAACTACAAGAAGGACAAGCCCATGTAGATTTTAGTCAATTAGATGCGGGAATTACTGATTTGATTACTACCGTAACTAATTTAACTTTGCCTTCCCCCACTTTATTGGATGATTATACGAATTCTATGACTTTGGCTTTTTTTGAAACCCATTTAAGAAATAACTCAGATTTCCAAGTCTATTTACAGCCAGAATATGCACAATATTTAAGTGAAGGTCAAGAGTTTAAAACCTATTTAGTTACTGAAAAATCTATTCCCGAAATTAGACAGGTTTATCAAGAATTTTTAGATAAAAATATCAATAAGTAGGGGTTGAGGGCAAATTGACAATTATAAGGTTTTAATATTATGTTTAGGTAATCTGTTATAAAAGATTATGTCTTCGCACTTTACCCACCGTGTAATGAATTACACGGAATCAATGGTTTCCCGTTCAATAAATTGAACTAAGATTGTTTTTAGTTGATTTATAAGTGATCAGACGGACTTGATATAAGTTCCAAAAATATCTAAAAATGATAAATACTACAATGAGCAAATTTCATAATTCTCAATTATCATTTATCAATTGTTCATTATTGAAAGTATTTTTTTTGATAAAATTAGTTAAGAAAATAGGGTTTTTATTTTGCTCAAAAATCCATTTTAAGTTATTTTTAATTACTTCTATATTTAACTTAAATGGTATTTGATTATCAAAATCAATCTCCTGTTTTTCTAAATATTCAATTAAACTTAAACTACAAATTCTAGTGAGATAAGCTGCACTAATTCCTTGTAATATTCCTCCAGCAACATAGGTAATGGTGTTAGTTTTCAAAATTGTTGCAATAGCTTGAGTGGACATTTCCACGATACCTAATTTCAACATTAATTTACCTAATTCTGTGGCTATTTGTCGAGCTTGATTAAGGGTTATTTTTTGTTGATAAATGGTGCCTAAGTCTATAATCATTTGAGCATTTACTGCACCTACCGCTAATAAGTCTAAGCTAGAAACAGGGTTAGCAAAAGTTGCTGAACCTGCAATCCATTGATATTTTTCGATGATGGGTAAAGCTCTTTTTTTTCTTAGTTTATTTAAGGCTTGATAGATTTCTTTTTTTAGTTTAATACTTTGGCGGTGGGCGCTGTTTAGTGCTAAGCTATTAACTTCTTTTTCTTTTATATTTTGTAATTTTGCGATGAGATTTATATAATTTGCTTGATGATTTTCTTCTGATTCTTGATAGTTATTTTCATCGAAATATTTTTTGACTTTTATTACTTGATCTTTACTGCAAATATTGATTATTTCTTCTTTCGTGATAATACGACTTAAATTATTATCTAGTTGTTTTAAAATTATTTCTCTCTCAAACTCTCGCTGATAGTCAATTTGATTAAAAATCAGTAAAATTTTCTGATAATTATTAGCTAATTTTTCGATGATTATTTTTTCCGATTGAGTTATATCCCCTTGAATAACTAATAAAACTAAATCAGATTTTAAGTTAATTTCAATTAATTTTTCTGGGGTTAGAGAAGACAGAGCATAAGTATCAAACTTGAAAAGTTTAAATTCAGTTATTTGACTAAGTTTTTCGTTTATTTTTAAACTATTAAAGTGATGATTACTAAGAATATTAATACTTAATAACTGTTTTTGATTAATCTTATTTTCATATTGATTAGTAATATAGTTTAGTTGTTCAGTAAAAGAGAATCCAGCGCCCTCCACCGCAGATTCTTGAGCAAAAAGATTAATTAATTTTTTGATAGTAACAAGATTCTGATTAAACGTAGATTCATCAAGGGGAGTAATCAGAGGGGAAGGGCGCTGGGGAGAGCGAATAAAATAAAAAACACTGGCAGACAACATTAAACAAATAAAACTTACATCGCCAAAATTCCCCAACTGGGTAGTTAAACTTTGCCAAAACCACAATAAAAAAGAAAGACTTACCCCAGCCACAAGAATGGGTTTTTTGATGGATATATTCATGGTTTTAAAGCTCCGTAAAGTAAAAGGGCAAAAGGAAAAGGGCAATTTTAAAATAGGTTACAGCAGTTTTTATTTCCTTAAACTACAGGTTGGATTATCACAAAGATTCTCTTTGCGTCTTTGCGCCTTTGCGAGAAACAAAAAACGTGATTTATTGCTCTGAAATACACTGTAAACTACCATTAAATTTGCTCACGTCTTAAAAGACTTTGAATCCTTGATTATTCAATAAATTAAATTTTCCCTCAAAACTATACCTGGCGGGAAAAAAAAGACTTTCGTTAATAAAAATTAGCATCTTCGAGGGTTGGTTCAGCTGGAAACTCTGGAGGAGTATTATTATAGGGATTAACCGAAGGACTAGAAGGAGTCATGGCGCGGCGCCAACTCTCCATATCTTGCCTTGCTTGGTTGTATGCTGATGAACCAGAAGGGATTAAATCAGCAATTTCAATGGCATTACTAATAGCTTCACGAGTATAACGAGACGCACTACGACGAGCGAGGGATAGTAATTGCTCAGACCAAAGATTTACGGCAGTACGACTTTGACTGCCAACTCTGGTAGAAGAAGGGATGCCACGAGCAATATTAATCGCTCTAGCGAGAGATTGAGGGTCTCGATTTTGAGCTACCTCATAGGCTTGTTGTAAATTTTCTTCTGCACTAATTTCTCGGCGCCAAGTACGAATCCGGCTTTGGGCTTCGGAGTGTAGCGCCCTTCCCCGCCCAATACGATTGGCAACTTCGATGGCTTGATTATAATTATTATTATTACCCAGAGCAATAGCTTGATTTAAAATGGGTTGATCCTCTACCCGTTGAATATTACCACGCCACTGATTAATTAAACTGCGAGATTCCGAGTGAAGAGCCCGATTTTGAGGAATAGCACTGGCAACTTCAATAGCTTTTGCCCATGCTGAAACAGTATTTTGTTGAGCAATTTCTTTGGCTCGATTGAGAGTAGGTTGATCTTCAATTACTTCTATTTCTTGATTCCATTTTCTGATTTCTTTCTGTGCTTCACCATAGAGAGGATTTTCGGTGGTGATAAACTCTGCCCGGGTAATTGCTCGGCGTAAATCACCCACATCTCCAGCCTTCGCTAAATCTCTAGCTTGGGTGAGATAGATTAAATTTTCTTTTTCCTGTTGCCATGTTTGTTGTAACTCCCGGCTAAGGTCGAAAAGCTCACTATCAGAACTGATTTTGTCTACTTGAGCTACTGCTAAATCAAGGGATGAAAACGTCCCTAAATCAGCATTTCGCCCAGCACTGGCTAAGGTTTGCCACTCTCTAGCTTTTAATTTGAGACCACTTTTATCGGGGATTTGTCTAGCTAGAGTTTCTAAATCTGACCAGTTGCGATTATCCACAAATTGCGTCACGAGGTCATTAATTTGTCCTTCTGCTTCGGTAATCAATTCCTGTGCTTGTTCATAGGAATAACTAGAATTAGGCATTTTTAAGGCAATTTCGACGGTTTTCACCAAATTACTGATTCCGCCTTGTTGGAGGGCGCTGTAGGCTTCGTCCAGTTGTTTGCTTTCCTCACGGGCGCCCGTAATAGTGGCGACAATTTCATCATATTTAGTTTGTTGCCAATAGGTACTATCAAGGTCTAAAAATCTGACGGCGGTTAAAAAAGCAGTATTCCATTGTGCTTCCCGTAGTTGTGATTCGATTAAAGCCGTGACTTCTTCTCCCGTTGCCCATGTGTTTTCCCACTGACTAACTTTTTCAGCGATTAACTCTTTATTAGCAAGAGAAGCGGGAATACGTTTAGTAATGGCGATGGCTTCGGCTAAGTTACCTTGATTAATCTGATTTTCTGCCAAAACTAAGATTTGTTCTAACCATTGACTAATATAGCCATTTATTTGTTCTTTGAGGGGGTGATCTTCAGGCAATTCTGACAGTAGAGAAATAGCTTTTAGTAAGCCGTCAACGGTATTTTTTTCTGCTTCTAATTCTGCACAGGCAAAACGGTTGGTTGCCGAACCAAATAATAGTGATAATTTTGAGCAGTTGGCTTGGCTGGGTACTTTTAATAATACTGAAGTAGCGGCAAAACCCACACCTCCGCAAAATAAAGCTAGGGCAAGACAAATTATCTGCCAAGATATAAAACTGTTATTATTTTTGGTTTGACTCGTCATGGCTGATATTTTTTAGTATTGATTAATTATTAATTGCGAGATTGAGATAGATTTTTTTAACTGCGCTTATGATAAGACATTCGTTACACATTCTAACATCATGAACAATGGATAATTGATCAAAAGGGCAAGGGGCAAAGGGTAAAGGAAATTATTATTTCATAATTCATAATTCATAATTCATAATTTCCCCTACGCCTTTTTTTCTCTGTCAATCAATTAGTAAATACTAAACTGCCTTTTTCTTTTTGCTTCGGTAGAGTGGAGATAATATTTTTTTGGGCGCAGTAGTGCAAATCATCTTCTAAGTTTAATCTCAATAATCTTTGCCCATGACTGGCAAGGGCAAGGAGTTTTTCTAGTTGATTTTCCCATTGAGTATAAAGGCTGAGGGCGCTAATGACTTCATCATTACCAATGGTTGTTATATCTTCTAAATTTACCAAATCACGGGCAATAGCCCCAGCGCACACCGTATCCTCTAAGGAATAACCGCCTTCCCAACCTGAGCCAACTAACCAAAGTTCTTCGGGTTGATTGATTTTTAAATATTCTACCACTGCGCCATAATTAATCAGCGCCCCTGTCACCACCGTTTCCGCCATGGTTACTCTTTTTAGCGCCCTTGTGCCATTGGTGGTACTAATAAATAATTGTTTATCTTTGACTACTTCGGCGGTGCAGTCGAGGGGAGAGTTACCTAAATCACAGGATTCGACTTTTTTGCCCCCTCTTTCTCCTAACCTTAACCTTTCTTGGGGGGGAATTAATGCACTGGTTTGTAAGAGTAAATCAAGATCACTAAAAGCATGAACGGATAATGCACCATGGTGGAGGGCGCTGGTTATGGTAGTAGTTGCCCTCAAGACATCAATCACCACGGCACAGTCGGGAATTTTTCCATCGGGAGTTGCTTCGGGGGTATGATAAACAAAAATTTTCACAGCGCTATAGACAATTAGAATAAAATTAATCTTATCAAAATTGATCTCAATTCTGAGAATTTTTAGATAATAACTAAAATGTCACAAACTAAAAACTCTATAATGCTTATTTACCAAAGATTATAGCTATAGCAGTCCTAAATCATTCGTGAAAAATCAATTTTTAGAAAAAAAACATCCAAGATAACATTCCTTTTGCCTTTTACGCATAAGGTCACTCTCATAATTTGCTTAGTATTTATGCACTATTCAAGAAACGACAATAAACACAATTTTAATGTCATTACTTTGATATTAAGTGGAAAATTCTAGGTATAATTAGTTGTTCATAAAATATTTTCAGCAAAGGCAATCTATGAATATTAACTATCAAGAAATAATTAAAGAATTAGCGCCCGTCACCGTTATCACAGAAGCAGAACAAATTAAAAAATTATCTCTGGATTATTATTATTTTAGTGCAATTTTACAGGCAAAATTAGCTCATAAACGAGCCGATTTAGTAGTGCAACCTATCAACGAAGCAGAAATATTAAAAATTGCTGAAATTTGCGTCAAATATAAAATTCCGCTTACGGTGAGGGGCGCTGGGACTGGTAATTATGGGCAATGTATTCCCCTTCATGGTGGCATAGTTTTAGACATGACAGAAATGAAGCAAATTAAATGGATTAAAAATGGTATTGCCCGAATAGAATCAGGCATAAAAATGGCAAGTTTGGAGAGGGAAACAAAAAAACAAGGTTGGGAATTGCGCATGATTCCTTCTACTTATAAAATTGCTACTATGGGCGGTTTTATTGGTGGTGGAAGTGGCGGTATTGGTTCAATTAATTATGGACAATTAAGAGATCGGGGTAATGTGGTGGGCGCCCGTGTTGTTACCTTAGAAGATCAACCGAGAATTATAGAATTAAGAGGAGATGAAACTCAACAAATTAATCATGCCTATGGTACTAATGGAATTATTACTGAGTTAGAAATTCCTCTTGCTCCTGCCTATGATTGGCTTGATATAATTGTTACTTTTGAAAACTTTATTTCTGCTATAAAATTTGGTCAGGCATTATCTGATAACGATGGAATTGTGAAAAAATTAGTTAGTATTCATGCTAGTCCTATTCCTAATTATTTTACAGCTTTAAGTAATTATTTTCAAAAAGATGATAATTGTGCTTTATTAATAATTGCTAAAAACTCCGTTATTCCCTTAGAAGAATTAGTTAAAGAGTACGGCGGAAAAATTACCTATCGACAAGATTTAACTCCAGAAAATAATATCAGTTTAATTGAATTTACATGGAATCATACGACATTTCACGCCCGAAATATTGACCCCAATTTAACCTATTTACAAACATTTTATTTTACCATCGAAAAAGTAGAAGAAATGTACAAATATTTTGGCGATGAAGTGATGATACATTTAGAATTTATGCGCGTAAACGGCAAAGCTATCCCTGCCGGTTTACAGTTGGTAAAATATACCACTGAGGAGAGATTACAAGCCATTATTGATTACCACGAGGGGTCGGGCGCTTTTATTGCTAATCCTCATACTTATATACTTGAAGATGGCGGTAGAAAACAAATCGAGCCCGAACAATTAGAGTTTAAGCGTATGGTTGATCCTTATGGCTTAATGAATCCGGGTAAAATGAAAGCGTGGAAATAATGGACAATGGATAATGGATAATTTATAAACATTTCACCTGAAACCCGACACCCGAAACCTGACACCTCCCCTCACCAAAATATTTTTTCAGCAACCTCTAAACATTAAGAGTAGCCAAAACTTTTACATCAAATTCTTGCTCAAAAATTGGTTTTTTATAGTCCAAATTCCACAACTCAAGAGCGCACTCATCCCTTTTATCAAGAGGGTTTAAATGTAGATGTAATTTTTTGTATTCAGCATCATACTTACATTCTATGGATTCAATCGCACCTATTTGACGGCGATCTAACGCAATTCCCAACCTTAAAATAGCACTCATTTCTTTAATAATTTTACGATAATTAGGAACTAAAGAATAGTAAGACTCATGTTTGCGCTTTGGTTTACTTTTACGGTGATAACGAGCGATTTGGGCAATTAATTCGATCTCAATTTCTGTAAAACCTAATAATTCAGCATGACGAATTAAATAATAGGAATGTTTATGATGAGAACTATGGGAAATGTATAAACCACAATTATGTAAAATTCCTGCCGCCCAAAGATATTCCCTTTCTTTATCACTCCAATTATGTAATTCTCCCTTCGTTTGATCAAAAATAGTTAGGGCAAAATCAGTGGTTTTTTCAGCGTGGGGCAAATCCACTTGATACTTGTGGGCAATTTTCATAACACTGCGATAACGGATATTACTTTGATAAGCGAGACGATTTTCGATGTAATCGTTTTGTAACATCCAATCAACAATCATGCCTTCCCTTAGCGCCCTCTCACAAACCGTTAACGAGTCAATTTCTAACAGAGTCATGGCTTCAAGAAGAATAGTTGCCCCTGAAATGATAATTTCAGCGCGGTGATCGGACATTCCAGCTAAAGATGAGCGCCCGTCATAGTCTAGTTTGATTAATTTATCCAGAGTTTGAGCAATTTTTTCCCTCGAAAAAGTATAACCATTAAGGGGATTTGGCTCAACTCCATTATCTTCCATGGCACAGATTAAAGCGAGAGTTTCAATAGTGCCAGATGTGCCTATTAAAACTGGTTTTTCCCCTTCTTTCAGCGCCCCTCGCCATTCCTCTGACGGGCGCTCTAACATCCCTCTCACATAGGCTCTAAGGCGAATAAACTCTTTTTGGTCAATGGGATCAGTGGTGATAAAATCTTGAGTAAGACGCACAGCGCCCACCTTCGTACTACTGAGATGACGAATATCTGTACTATCCGCCAGAACTAATTCCGTTGAACCGCCCCCAATATCAATGAGGGCATGGGTTTGCCCAGCAAAATCCATACTCGACAATACCCCTAAATAAATTCTTCTCGCTTCTTCCTGCCCAGAAATTAAATTAATGATGATACCCAATTCAGATTCCACACGGTTAATAAAATCTTGTCCGTTGGGTGCTTCCCTCGTGGCGCTAGTAGCTACGGCAATAATTTGATCAACTTTCAAACTATGGGCTAAATCCTGACAACGTTTGAGGGCAGAAATTGCCCTTTTCATGGCTTCGGGGGTTAAATTTCCCGTTTCCGAGTCTCGATCGCCCAATCTGACAGTATCTTTTTCTCTGGCGATAATGGTAAATGTGGGTAGTTGTGCGTTAATTTTCACTACTACCATGTGAATGGAATTAGTGCCAATATCAATAGCGCCCACCGTACAATCTTGTAATGTTTTAGCTGGGGAATGGTTCGTATTTAGCATGAGTTAAGGAGTTTTTGTCATTTTAATAATGCTTATAATTGGGAAACAAGGGGATATGCGCCACACCACGTGCTTTCGATACTTTCCCACCGTGTAATGAATTACACGGAACCAACGGTGATTTCGTTCAATAAATTGAACTATGAATTGATTATTTGTGTGAATCAATGTAACCATTGTAGGGGTTGAACAATGTTCAACCCACCATATCTCAAAACTTTATTGAATAATAGTTAAAAGTCAATTTATTTTCTCAATAAGATGAGTAATATCATCAAGATTAACCGTTTCTTGTTGACCAGTTTCAAGGTATTTAATTTGAATGGTGTTACTTTCCACCTCACCATCACCTAAAATTAAACACAGAAGAGCATTTGAGCGATCAGCCCGTTTAAATTGTTTAGCAAAATTACTCCCCGTTAAATCTAATTCCACCGTTATGCCCCGTTGTCTCAACTGTTGAGCAATAACCAGCGCCCTCCCCTCTGCTTTTTCCCCCCTCGACACAAAATAAACATCAGGAGAAGAAACGGTGAGAGGTTTTAACTGTTGTAATAATAAAACTAAACGCTCCATACCCATGGCCCAACCGATAGCAGGGGTATCAGCGCCCCCCAACTCAGTTACTAAACCATCGTATCTACCACCACCGCACACGGTAGCCTGAGCGCCTAAATCCGCTGACTGAATCTCAAAAGCGGTATCTGTGTAGTAATCCAATCCTCGCACTAAACGGGGATTAAGCTCATAGGAAATGTTTAAATCCGTCAATAATTGACAAACTGCCGAGAAATGTTGTTGCGAATCTGCCCCCAAATAATCGAGGATGGAGGGCGCACTCCGCCCAATTTCTTGAGTTTTCGGGTCTTTACTGTCTAAAATACGCAGAGGATTACGGGTTAAACGATCTTGAGAATCAGGGTCTAAATCGTCCTTGTAGGGGGTAAAATAATCCACCAGCGCCCCTCGATACCGTTGCCGATCTTCTCCACTACCGACGGAATTAACTTGTAAACTGAGATTAGTTAAACCGATGCTGGTGAGAATATCCGTAGCGATGGCAATGGCTTCCACATCGGCGCGCGCCGATCTCACTCCCAATAATTCCAAACCGATTTGATGAAACTGACGCTGTCGCCCAGCTTGAGGGCGCTCATAACGAAACATCGCGCCACAATACCATAATCTTTGAATACCCGTAGCGCCCAACTTATTTTGAATAAAAGCGCGCACCGCCCCAGCAGTACCCTCTGGACGTAAGGTCAACGGGCGCTCACCCCTGTCCATAAAGCTATACATCTCCTTGCCTACCACGTCTGTAGCTTCGCCTATGCCCCTTTCAAACAAGGATGTCTGCTCAAAAATCGGCGTTCTCATTTCCTGATAACAGGCGCGCGATAATATTTCCCGTGCCGTTTTTTCCAAAAATTGCCAATAAATCACCTCATCAGGCAAAATATCCTTAGTGCCACGGATTGCTTGAATTTGCTGTGCCATTCCTTCTATTGCTAAATCTCAGTTTCCCTTAAACTCATAATTTTACAATAAACTTCGCACAAAACCTACCGACTTTCATTTCTAGAGTTATATTAGCGAAGTGTCAAAAGGGAAAGGTAAACTTAAGGATAAGGTGGAATACCATTAAATTTGCTCACTTCTTAAAAAACGGGGTTTTAAACCCTTTATTTTGGTAATTGATTCTGCAAGAGAACTTATAGATGGTGTCAATTTGTTAATATTAAGAAAAATTTGTCCATCGTCTAACTTATAAAAAAATATCGATAAATGCCTCTATATAATCAAAGTAACCGCCAAGAATTAGATATTAATTTACCCTATGTCAGCGCCCTTGCCCTTGTATTTACCTTAGTAATTTATTTACTACTATTACCAGTAAGAAATTCCTATTTAGGGGTATTATTTATCGACAGAGGTATAACTCAATATGTGGTTGTTTTTTTAGCGTGTTTTGTTATCGCTACTACTTTAAATAAATATAGTAAAATTGAAGCAGAATTTAAGTCTTTAAAGCAAATACAAATCCCCGAAAATATATCTTTTGATAATTATAAATCCGCTCAATTAAAGCATCTTTCCGAATATTTTACCCAATCTCCCACCCTAGTTAAAAATCGTTTAGGCAGAGTTTTATTAGCTTACATCAATTCAGGCAGTCGCAAAGCATCTAGTGAGTTAGCGTTGGATGATTCATCTTTTTATCTCACTGCTTCGGAATCATCTTATAGTTTTCCTCGTATCCTAGTGTGGGCAATACCTTTACTTGGTTTTGTTGGTACAGTATTAGGTATTAGTAGCGCCGTTAATGGCTTTTCTGGTTTTCTTGAAGGTAGCTCAGAAGTGGAGCAAATAAAAGAGGGAATTGGTACCGTTACCAGTGGTTTAGCTGTGGCTTTTGATACCACTTTATTAGCTCTTTTATTAAGTATCATAGTAATGATTCCTTTAGTCTTAATTGAGCGTAGGGAGTCTCAATTATTGCTGAGAGTTGATCTTTTTATTAATGATCAATTATTACCTAAATTTAGTGAAAAAGAAACTAATAATCTTCTTAATACAGAAAGTTTAAAAAGTACCATTGATGAAGCCATAAAAACTTCTTTACCTTCTAAAGATGAATTAATCAAACCCATTGAAGAAGCTATGCCTTCCCCTGAAGATTTAATCAAACCTGCAGAAATTTATGCCAAGGAAGTAGCCCAAAATTTATTGAAGGGATATTTTGAACAATTTAACACCATTCAGCAACAAGAATCAGTATTGATTGAGAGTATTAGGGAAATAAATCAAGGTATTTTGACAGATCGAGAAAAGTTTATTCAATCTTATGTAGAACAACAAAAGTTCTATAATTCTTTGGTAAATGACATGAGAGATATTTTGGCTTTGGTAAATCAACAATCACAGGTTAGTAATGATAATTTTCTGACTGCTAGTGAAGGGGTTAAAAATGAGTTATCTCAAGTGGCAATTTTGTTAGAAAATAGGCTTAATTCCCTTGAAAAATCGGCAGAAAAATTTGCTCAATTATCACAGTTTCAGGATAGTTTAGACCGTTTAATTGTGAGTTTGAAGGGCGCTGGGGAAATGGAACAAACTCTAATTAATATTAAAGAAGAAATTGCTCTTCTAGCGCCCGTCATGAAAGACTTGAGTAAGCCTAGGGTGATTCGTTTAGTTGAACAAATTGAGTCCTAATAATTGATAATGGACAATGGATAATTGATAATGAAAAGAGTTAAATATTAAAAATTATTCCAGTCCAAAACAAATTTAAGCTGAAAACATTACCTCACCGTGTAATTCATTACACGGCTAATGGTATTTCGTTCAATAAATTGAACTATTTTTTAAAATCTAATTTCTGAGTAATACAATAGCAGTTTTAAATCATTTGTAGCACCTTTGCAAGTATCTAAAATATCATCATTGAATTGTAACAAGGGGATGTGCGCCCCTTGCCTATGATTTTTTTAAATCAATTTATGGTAATAGACAATCAAAATTTATTACTTCTTACTTTTTACTTGGTGAATTACTAGGAGTATTTTCCCGAATAAATTGGAGAGAGTCGTTAGAAGGCCAAAGAATGATTTTTTGTAAAACTTCATCATCTCCTCGTTGCATCGCTGAAATCATACCTTCTAAAACTACCACTTCGATTTTAATGGAAGAAGCAAGGTTAGGTTGAGCTTTGGTAAATTGATCGACTAAATCTCTGACTTGCGCCTTCTCGAAAAAGAAGGGAATAAACTCCTCCTCTCCTTGTTTCATGGTAAGGTAGCCCTGATTTTCTCCAGCAGTGGCGACAAAAAGAGGTACACCGCCTTCATATTTGGAGTTAAGTTTTTTAGCTTCTTCTACTTGTACTTGATTTGGCACATAGGCAAAATTGATGCCGTCAGTTTCTTTGGCGTTGGCTTCTGCCATTTCATAGACTTCCCCTAATGATACTGGCACAACTTGCACTTTACTGCCCAATTCGGGGTTATTTTTTTTCAGTTGTGCGATGAAGTTATTGGCATCATTTCTACTCATGAATACTCCAGCAATTTTGCGGTTTTTAGTATCATTTCCGGTGGCGACGAGGGGCGCACCAGCTTCATCGGCAACGGTAAATACTGGCACGGATTGCAATTTTTGGATAATGGCTTCTTGGGGTAAAGCTAGTAATTTGCCCATAGGTGCAAACCAAGTGGCTAAAACTGTAGCGCCCACCAAACTAGCATTTCTGATGGTTTTTAATAATGATTGTGACATAATTTTTTCAATAGTATTTTGATTACGATTTTTGACGAATATCCAATTATATAGTTTCATCAAAGTTGTTGTGACCTCATTCTATCTTGATTACTTCTAAACAACAATTTTTAAAACTTGAACGAAAATTCGGTTATTCGTTGATGATTTGATATAATATACTTGAGAATATTTTTTAATAGATCAGGTTAATCAAGTATGATTGAAGTAATTAATCAAGGGGTTAGTGAGCGCATTTGTAAGCACATGAATGACGATCATCAGGATGCCATAATGCTTTATGCTCAAGCGTTTGGTAAGGTTGACGGGGTGACGGGCGCTAGAATGTTATCCATCGATCATGAGGGGATGAATATTGCGGTTAATGATCAAGTGGATCAACCCATTAGGATCAACTTTGATCATACTTTATCCGATGCTAAAGACGCTCATCATACTTTGGTGGAAATGATTAAACAGGCAAAACAATTGACAATTGATAATTGCTCAAAAGGGCAAAGTTAAAAGGGCAAAGGGCAAAGGAAATTATTAATTCATAATTCATAATTCATAATTCATAATCTCCCTTTCTCCCCTTCTCCCTGCTAGAGGGAAATAATTAAATATTGTTCTTGAAATCTAGCGCCCTTCACCGTTTGCCCTTTCAGCGGTGGTGGTAACAAAATATTACGGCGTTGATTTCCTGCTTCAATGGTAATTTCTGGACCTGATTGGCTCAATTTGACTTGTTTTTTATCAAAGCCGGGTAAAAATAATTTGACTTCCCTTTTACTACTGTCAACGGTGAGGGGCGCTGGGGCAAGGATAGCTAGGGAGAGAAAATTTGGTAAAATGTCGCCAATTTCTTCCCAGTGTGCCACCTTGGGGATGGCAGTAACGTTTAAGGGCTTAAATGACTCTTTCATGTCCTCGACATTATCACAGCCATTAGCTAAAACTCCGCCGATGGTTAACCCCACCTGTTGGGCGCTTCCCCAATAATAACGGGCGGTTTCCATAGCGCCCTTCGTCTCATTCGTCACGAGGAAACCAGCTACTCTACGGGGGTTATTGATGGCGTTTTTGCCTTCGTCTAACATTTGATTACCTTCGTTGACGGGCGCTGATGAGGCGATATTATCGGCACTCCAACTAACATTTAACACGGCACTGGTGACAGGTTGAATAAACGGAGAAATGGTTTTCACGATGTCGGAATTTTCTAAAATATTGCGCACGCGCCGAATATACCAGCTTAATATATCGGGAATACCAAACATTCGCAGACACTGGAGGGCGCTGGGGCTATCATAAATGATGACATCATAATTTTGATCCTGTTCTCGTAAATAGTTTAAAGTTAAAGCATCGTCCATACCGGGCAATATGCCCAATTCTGAACCATAGATACTATTAAGAATGGGAGATTTTAGGTATTTTTGTTCTAACTCCTTAACTTGTTCCCAGCTATTTTCTAATAATTTACTACTCTGTAGTTGGATAACATGAAGATTCGGTTTAATTTCGGTGACGGTGTCGGGTAATTCACTGCCTAATATGAGGGGAAATGATGGGGTTGAATCTTGCACTGCTAGTAAGACTTTTTTCCCTTGACTGGCGTGGTGATGGGCGCTGGTAATTGCCATGGTGGTGCAACCTACTCCACCTTTGCCCAAAAAAGTTAAAATGAATGCCATTGATAATTTTCCTAAAATTTTGCTGATATATTCTAATTAAAGCAATTTTGATCTCTTTAAGCCATAGGAATAAATTAATTTAATTTTTATGTGGGTGTGTAAAACTTAATAGTTCATGAAATTTTTACCTAAAAAATCTTCTCCCATCAAGTTAATAGCGATTATTTTTTTTATGGTGTTAATGGTGGTAATAACTGGTAACAAATCCAGCGCCCTTCCCCGTCATCAAAATAACCTTGAAGATAAATTACCACCATTAATCAATTATTCTCTGCCATCATTTTTAGTAAATCTGCCCTTGGCAACAGAAGATAATTATTTTGAGGAAATCACCCCCCATCAGGTGGGTTATTTGATTTGGCGAGATTTTCCCGTGAAAGTTTATTTAGAATCACCAGCGCCCGATTTACCAGTATCTAGTCTTCAGGCTTTCCAACGGTGGCAAAAAGCGGGGCGGAGGGCGCTGGATTTATGGAATAAATATGTACCATTACAAGAAATTAATAATGCTGAGGAAGCAGATATAATCATTTATCGTCAAGCGCCCCTCCCCCAAGGCAAAATCACCCGCAACCCCGAAACAGGTTTATTAAATTTACCGCGCATCGCCGCCGCTACCACTACCATTAAATTTTATCTGCGCGACAATCATCTACATCATCGGATGATTATTCATGTTAGCCCTCATCAAGCCGATGATTATTTAGTGAGTAATATTAGTCATGAAATGGGACACGCGCTGGGCATTTGGGGTCACAGCCCCAATCCTGATGATATAATGTATTATGCCCATACTGCGAACATTCCTACTATATCTCCCCGTGATCTCAATACTTTACGCAAAATTTATCATCAATCCACGCGCTTAGGAGGGAAAATTATGAATTATGAATTATGAATTATGAATTATGAATTATGAATTATGAATTAT
>JACYMF010000039.1 GCA_015272165.1 Cyanobacterium sp. T60_A2020_053 | reverse complement strand
GTTCAGTTTCTAAAGATTGCTCTTTTAAAATCCTCTCTGTGTCTTGAAAACGTCTCTCTGTCTCCTGAAAACGTCTTTCTGTTTCTTTTTGAGCAATAGCTAATTCGCCCAATAGTTGCCAAACATCATCCGCCGTGGTAGCCATAATCTATACCATTATTTTATTTTTTTTCTTCATTTATTCATTGATTGTAACTCATTAAACCGCTACAAAAATCAGGGCGTTCTCATTTTCCTTCCCACCCTTCCTAAGCAGGGCGTTTTCATTCTCAAAAATGTTAGTTTCTCAAACTAGCCAATAATCTGAAATTCAGAGGTTTTTAACTACTAATAAATCAATTAATAGTAAAAAATCCTCCTGTCTCCCTGAATCTCCCCCCTTTTTAAGGGGGGTTGGGGGGGATCATCCTTATATTGTCTTCTTGTCAAAAACAAATCAATGCTGTAAAGGTGTCAGGTATCAGGTGTTAGGTATTAGGTTTGAAAATTACCCCTGAAACCTGAAGCCTGAAACCTAGTCATCTTCTAACCTTTGCCCTTTGCCCTTTTCCCTTCACCTCACCATTGCACTTTTTCAGCAAACCCTATTTAGATTTATGGTCGCGCATCAATTTAACAAACTGTTCAAAGAGATAATCCGCATCATGAGGACCCGGACTAGCTTCGGGGTGATATTGTACAGAGAAAAATGGTAGTGTTTTATGTTTCAAACCAGCTACAGTACGATCATTTAAGTTGAAATGGGTAATCTCTACGGATGTGCTTAAAGATTCTTCAGTAACAGCAAAACCATGATTTTGACTGGTAATTTCTACTTTTTGGCTCAATCCAGCCGGTTGATTTAAGCCACGATGACCAAATTTTAGTTTAAAGGTTTCAGCGCCCATGGACAAGCCTAAAATTTGATGTCCCATACAAATACCGAAAGTAGGTTTTTCTGCTTTTAATAACTCCTTAGCGGTGGCAATGCCTTCGGCGACGGCGGAAGGGTCTCCGGGTCCATTGGATAAAAAGATACCATCAGGATTATAAGCCAGAATGTCTGCCGGGGCGGTGTGCGCTGGTACAACAATCACACGACAACCATAACTAGCTAAACGTTTTAAAATATTTCTTTTAATACCAAAGTCCACTGCTACTACAGTAAAGGTTTCTTCATCGCTGATGTGCGCCCTAGGATTAAATTCCCATTGTGAATTAGTAATTTCTGTCCATTGGTAAATTTCTTTGGTGGTAATATCCTTAACGAGGTTTAATCCTGCCATGGTGGGGGCGCTTTGTATCTGAATTAACAATTCTTCAGGGTCCAATATTTCCGTGGAAATAGCGCCATTCATAGCGCCCGAAGAACGCAAACGACGGGTTAAATCCCTCGTATCAATGCCGTAAATACCTACTACTTGATGTTGTTTGAGGTATTCTGGTAAAGACTGGGTAGAGCGCCAGTTTGAGGGGCGCTGGGAAATATTACGGGCTATAACACCCTTTACATGGGGTTTATAGGATTCTTCATCTTCCGGATTAACCCCCGTATTTCCCAACTCAGGATAGGTAAATGTGACCATTTGACCAGAATAACTAGGATCAGTTAAAACCTCTTGATAACCAGTCATTCCCGTATTAAAAACCACTTCCCCCATGGTAGTACCTTTTGCCCCAAAAGAAAAACCTTCGTAAGCTGTGCCATCAGCTAAAACTAATATCGCTTTGGTATTGTGTAAAATAGACATAAAAATTAAACTTATTTTCCCTGTAATGACAGAAATATTAGCAATTATTCCACCTATTTAACTAGGCAGATATAATCAAATTCATCTAGGCAATGGGTTTAAACCTATTGTTATCGATTGTGAATCATTGCTCACTGAATTTTAACTCTAAATTACGCTGAATCAATCATACAAATCAAGTATTCTTGACAAACTAGCCCCTAATAAGTCACATTATTAAGGACAGTGCATGAGACTTAGTCAAAATAAATAAGCGGGGTTGGAATTATGAGTCCCAAAAAACTTTCTGAGGATGATCGTCAAGAGATATTGAATCTATACCGTGACACCGATGAAACATCATCTACTCTGGCGGAGCGCTTTGGGGTGACTAATTCTACCATTAGTCGTATTATCAAACTTAGTTTGTCCCCCTCTGAATATGATGACCTAGTACAACAAAAACGGTTGGGGCGCGCTAATTCTCGCAAAAAAGCCCACAAAAAACAATCTAAACAATCATCCGATACCATTGTTGATGAAATTTTGTTGTTTCCAGCGCCCGTCACCCCAGAAATATCATCTCAACAGTTAGAAATTTCTCCTTTAGAAACCCCTGTTTTAGAGAATAATTCTTTAGATGACATTACCGAAGATACTCAGCTAACAGATAGCAATAATGACATCGTTGAAGAAGCCATAGAAGATGAAATTATTGAAAATCAAGCTGTTGAGGAAGTTATAAGGGATCAAACTCCTGAAAATGATATAGTTGAAGAAACCACAGAAGGGGAAGATATTGAAGATTTGGTGATTGAAAATCAAGAAACTATCACCCCTGATACCATGGAGGAATCTCCCCAAAGAATCATTCAAAAACCCATCCTCAAAGTAAAAAATGTCGTTAATAATCCCCTAGAAATAACAGAAAATGAAATAGAAGAAGAAGAAAATAACTACTACAATGACTCAAATAACCTCATGAAAGATGATGAGGAAGATTTTGAAGAAGAGCAAAATTTAGAATCAGTTAACACCCTCAAAGCCATGTTTGGGGAAGATGTGGACGAAGATGACGAAGAGGAAGACTTTGATGATGATGATTTTGGTGAAGAAGAAGAAATAAAATCCACCATTAACATTAAGGAAGTGGAGGTTTTACCTCTATCGGAAGCAAAATTTGCTCGTAATTGCTATTTAGCCATTGATCGTACCGCAGAATTAATGACTAGACCTCTGAAAGAATTTGCTGAATTAGGTAAAATTCCTCTAGGAGAAAATAATCAAAAAACCTTACCAATTTTTGATAATCACCGAGTGGCAAAAAGATTCTGCGACCGTAAAGGTAAAGTAATTAAATTACCTGATACTAAAATTCTACAAAAAACTACCTCTTGCTTACAATCTAAAGGTATTACTCGTATTCTGATGAATGGCAAAGTATATGAGTGTGTTTAGGGGTTTCTAAAAAAGTGGAGTCGTGAAAGGAATGTAGAATTTAGAATTTAGAATCAATAATTTTTTATTGGGATAGAAAAAATACAGTATTTTTAGAGAAAAAACATATTTTTGACACTTTTTCTGGGTTTTATTCTGCTTTAATCCTTTATTTAAGAAGGATTTTGATTTATTCAGCAGACCCTAATTAATTATTAATTGTCAATTATCCATTGTCAATTATCAATTGTTGACAAGACATTGAGTTAAGATAAACAGAGACAGCAAAAGGGTTTTTTCAAATGGTTAATTTTGGTTTTAACAGTGCAAGTATTTTAGGTATTTTCCTTGCGGTAGCCGGTGGTGGTTTATACCTTTTACGTTCTTTACGTCCCGAAGTATCAAGGGATCATGATATTTTCTTTGCCGCCGTGGGCTTGTTATGCGGAGGTATTTTATTGTGGCATGGTTGGCGTTTAGACCCGATTTTACAGTTTTGCCAACTGCTCCTAGCCGGTTCTGCGGTATTTTTTGCTGGTGAAACCGTACGTTTGAGGGGCGCTACTGGACAACAGGCGAGGCGAGGTAATTCTTATGTGGAAGACGAGCGCCCTTCACCGAGTCGAGTTTATCGGGCTGAGTTAGATCGCATTGATGGTTATGAGGATGAGTATGAAGAAGAAATCCCCGACCGTCGCCGTTTACAAGGTAGCCCTAGCCGTAATAATACTCGTCGTAGTGCTTCTGTGGAAGAGGGGAGGGCGCCTCGTCGTCGCCCCCCTTCCCGTGGCGGTTATGACCAAGCGCCCTCCAGAAATGCCCCCGCTCGTGGTGGTTATGATGATGCTTGGGATGACAACCCAGATGCTTGGGACGATACTCCCCCTAGAAGAACCCCCCAGCGCCCTCCCTCTCGTCCAACTCGTGATGATTATACCCAGCGCCCTCCTTCTCGTCCTAGTCGTGGTGACTACACCCAGCGCTCTTCTTCTCGCCCCCCCCGTCGTCCTAAATCACCAGAAGATATTGTCTCCTCTGTGGGAACGGAATATGTTGACTATCAACCCCTTGATTCCTCCGATGAGCAATCATAGATTTTTGTGGATGGAAAGGGAAGAAAGGGAGGCAGAGGGAGAAAGGGAAGCAGAGGGAGAAGGGGAGGCAGAGGAAGATTATGAATTAATTGGTAGGTAAAGAATTAATTATCCATTGTCAATTATCAATTATCAATTATTTTCATGAATGATAATCAACCTAATTTAGAATCTTTAAGCCGTACCCAAATTTTAGTTTTAATGGGGGTAACGGCAATAATTTTGTTACTGATTACTCAGGTATGGCAACGGTGGGGAAATATTGCCCTTGTGCCTTTCCACGCTGACGGGGAAAGCCTCATAAAAGGTGTATTGTTGGGGGCTCTGGTAATTGGTTTAAGCACCATAGTAAGTAAACTTTGGTTGGGTTATCGTCTCAGCGCGAAAAAATATCTCAATTTAATTATCACTCCTTTAGCTATTCCTGATTTAATCTGGGTGGGCTTATTACCCGGTTTGAGTGAAGAATTATTGTTTCGTGGGTTGATGATACCGGCTTTTGGTTACGGCTGGGGCGCTGTTATTCTCTCTAGTTTTTTATTTGGGGTTTTACACTGGAATGATCAAGCTAATTGGCATTATGTCTTGTGGGCAACCATTATTGGCTTGATGTTTGGTTTTAGTGTCTATTTTACTGATAACCTTTGTATTCCCATCACGGCGCACATCGTCACTAATTTAATTTCTAGTTTACTTTGGAAAATAAATCCTGATTATGAGTAGCATTTTATTGGTGGAAGATGAATTAGAATTGGGAGCGAGTTTGACGGCGATTTTAAGCCACGAAGCCTATGAGGTGCAATATGCTTGTGATGGTGGCAAGGCTTTGGAGTTATTAACTAACCATCGTTTTGATTTGGTGATTCTCGATTGGATGCTACCTTTGCGCACGGGGCTAGAAATTTGTCTGCTGTTACGCAATCCCACTGCTAATTATGCAACTTTATCTAATACTCCCGTTTTGTTTTTAACTGCTAAAGATACCCTCGATGATCGTGTTTTGGGATTGGATGCGGGCGCTGATGATTATTTGATTAAGCCTTTTGAGTTACGGGAATTATTGGCACGGGTAAGGGCGCTTTTACGGCGCACGGGAAAAGAAGAAAAGCCCCAAGAGTTGTCTAGTCATCTTCTCCGTTTAAATAATATTGAGTTAGATCAACTTAGTCAATTAGCCTATCGTGATGGTAAATTACTAAAACTATCAGAAAAGGAGTTTAAGTTATTGGAGTTTTTTTTGCTTAATTCTCATCAGTTAGTTACCCAAGAACAAATTTACCAATATTTATGGTCAGAAGATGAAGCGCCGAGTAGTAATGTGGTGGTGGCGGTGGTGCGCTTGTTACGGCGCAAGGTAGAATCGAAAAATCAACCTATTCTCATTCACACTATTTACGGCAAGGGTTATTGGTTTGGTAAACAAGATTAATTTATCTAAAAATCAAACAACAGAAAATATTATCTCTTCGCACTTTACCCACCGTGTAATGAATTACACGGAACCAATAGTATCCCGTTCAATAAATTGAACTAAGATTATTTTTAATTGATTTATGAGTAATCAATTATCACCATCGCCTATGTCTAATTTCCTCTCCTTAAAAATTAATTTATCATAACTACTGTACAAGAGCCACTAAATGAATCCCTTATTCTTGCTAATTGACGGACATTCCCTAGCTTATCGTGCTTATTATGCCTTTGCTAAAGCGCGCTCAGGGGCGCTATATACTTCTAAAGGTATTCCTACCAGTGTTTGTTTTGGCTTTCTCAATTCTTTGTTTCAGTTAATTGACACCTATCAACCCCAAGCGTTGGCGGTGGCTTTTGATTTGAAAGAGGCAACTTTTCGCCATCAAGCTGATAGTAATTATAAGGCAGATCGTCGAGAAACGCCGTCAGATTTTATTACCGATTTGGCTAATCTTTATGAACTTCTTCACTGTCTCAATATTACTACGGTGACGGGCGCTGGATATGAAGCTGATGATATTCTCGGTAGTCTTGCCACGGAAGCGGTGAAGGAAAATTACATTGTAAAAATTGTCTCTGGAGATCGAGATTTATTTCAATTAGTTAATGATGAGCAAAAAATTACGGTACTTTATCCCCAAAAAAAATTGGGTATTTATGATGAATTTGATGAGAAGGAAGTTTTTGCTAAATTAGAGGTTAAGCCTAGTCAAATTGTTGATTATAAAGCCCTTTGTGGTGATAAATCGGATAGCATACCCGGAGTTAGGGGAATCGGTGACAAAACGGCGGTAAAATTATTAGCTGAGTATGATAATCTCAGTAATATTTATGCCAATATTGACAACATTCAAGGGGCAAATAAAAAAAAATTAATTGAAGGAAAAGAGTCTGCTTTACATTCTCAATTCTTAGCACAAATCGTTACAGATGTCAAGGTAAATAATGATATAAAAAGTTATTATTTAAGGGGTTTTAATAGTCAAGAAACTTTGAATCTTTTGGAAGAGTTAGAGTTAAGGAGTTTTATTGCTCAAATCAATAAAATTCAAGCTCGATTAGGAGGAGATGAATTAAAAATTAGTCAAGAAAATGAGCAAAAAGAAGATAGTCAATTATCTTTGTTTAATAATCCAGCGCCCTCCACCGTTATTCAACCTTTAATCGTTGATACAGAAGAAAAATTAGAGCAATTAATTGATATTTTACAACAGCAAAAAGACCGAGAAAAACCCACGGCATGGGATACAGAAACCGACTCTTTAGATGTCAGGGAAGGGCGCTTGGTTGGGGTGGGGTGCGCTTGGGGTGAAAATGACCATGAAACCGCTTATATTCCATTACAACATACAGCCGGACAACAATTAGAATTGAAATTTGTTTTAGAAAAATTACAACCAATTTTAAGTAGTGAAATTTATCCAAAAACTTTACAAAATGCTAAATTTGATCGCTTAATTTTTCATCATCATGGTATTAATTTACAAGGAGTTGTTTTTGATACCATGTTAGCCAGTTATGTTTTGCAACCCGAACAAAGTCACAAATTAAGTAGCCTTTGTCGTCAATATTTAACTGATACTATTTCCTTAGATTATGATCAATTAGAATTAGGAAAAAATGAAACTATTGCTGATTTGCCTATTTCTAAAAGTGCTGAATATTGTGCATTAGATGCCCTTGCTACCTATAAATTAACTCTAGTTTTAGAACAAGAATTAAAAAATATTACCGACTTAAAAAATATATTTGCTTTAGAGGTAAAATTAGAGCCAATACTAGCAAAAATGGAAACAGTTGGCGTAAAAATTGACCAAGAATACTTATCTCAATTAGCAGAGGAAATCAATCAATATTTAGTCACCATTGAAAGTAAAACTTATGAATTAGCTGGAGAAGAAATTAACCTTTCGTCCCCAAAACAATTAAGTGAATTATTATTCAATAAACTAGGTTTAGATACTCGTAAAACTAAAAAAACTAAAACAGGTTATTCTACCAATCAAGACATCTTAGAAAAATTAGAAAAAGATCATCCTATTATCGAACAAATTTTACAACATCGCACCCTTTCTAAACTAAAATCGACTTATGTTGATGCTTTACCAACCTTAGTTAACGCTAAAACTAAACGCATTCATACTAACTATAATCAAACCGTTACCGCCACAGGGCGATTATCTTCTTCTCATCCTAATTTACAAAATATTCCCATTCGTACAGCATTTTCTAGGCAAATTAGACGGGCATTTATCCCTCAAGACAACTGGTTGTTTTTAGGTGCTGATTATTCACAAATTGAGTTAAGAATTTTAGCCCATTTAAGTCAAGAGCCTATTTTGATTAATGCCTATCAAAATAACCAAGATATTCACGCTGTCACCACTAAATTATTATTAGGAAAAGAAGATATTACCTCCGAGGAAAGAAATCTAGGTAAAACTATCAATTTTGGCGTTATCTACGGGATGGGCGCTCAGAAATTTTCTCGTCAAACTGGTATTTCTGTGGCTGATGCACAAAAATTTATTACAATTTATAGGGAAAAATATTCTCAAGTATTTAATTACTTAGAAACCATGAAAAAAGAAGCATTAGCAAATGGTTATGTCACCACAATTTTAGGCAGAAGAAGATATTTTTATTTTAACCAGCGCCCTTCAAACCAGTTAAAAGGTGAAAGTGTAGAATCAATCAATTTAGCTGAATTAAAATTCAATAATTATGATGCCCAAATGCTACGCGCCGCCGCCAATGCTCCCATACAAGGTTCAAGCGCCGATATAATTAAATTAGCTATGGTGAAAATAGCAGAATTATTAACTAATTATCAGAGTAGATTATTATTACAAGTTCATGATGAATTAGTCTTAGAAATTTATCCTGATGAACAAGAAGAATTAACCATTAAAATTAAAGACATAATGGAAAATGTGGTAAATTTATCTATTCCTTTATTAGTTGATATTCACATTGGTAATAATTGGCTAGAAACAAAATAAAAGACAATTGATAATTGATAATGGATAATTGATAATGGACGATGAATAATTAGTTATCCAATAATAAAGATTTTAAAACTTCATATTAGTTCAATTTATTGAACGAAATATCATTAGCTGTGTAATTCATTAAACGGTGACTATAGAGCAAAGATATAATCTTTTTATAACTAATCATCTGAACTTGATATTATTAGTCATATTTACTAAAGTTTTTGATTGATAAATATTTCGGACTTTTCCCCTTCCCCTTTTCCCTACCTCAACGACACCACTTTTTCATTAAACCCTAATTAACTATGACAAAAACAAGAAAAAAAACTGCTGAAATTATTATTATCTACTTAATATTGACAGTAATTGCTCTATTAATGTTATTTCCCCTATTATGGCTATTAGGAACATCTTTTAAATCAGCAGGAGAAGATATATTTTCCTTTCCTCCCAACTTTATTCCTAAACAAATTACCATTGAAAACTTTATTACCGTTTGGCAAAATTATCCCTTTGGCACATACTTAAATAATAGTATTATTGTGGCTATTTTAACCGTTAGTTTAAATTTACTATTTTGCTCTTTAGCCGCCTATCCCCTAGCCAGATTAGAATTTAAAGGCAAAAAAATAATTTTTATCATGATTGTCACCACCATTATGATTCCCTTTCAAATTGTCATGATTCCTTTGTATATTTTAGCCGTCAACTTTGGATTGAGAAATAGTTATTTAGGCGTTATTTTTCCCAATTTAGCCTCTGCATTTGGTATCTTTTTACTAAGACAAGCATTTTTAGGAGTGCCAAAAGAATTAGAAGAAGCAGGAAGGATTGACGGTTGTAGCGAAATTGGTATTTGGTGGCATATTATGTTACCTGCCATACGCCCAGCTACCATTACCCTTACTATATTTGTTTTTATTGGCGCTTGGAGCGATTTTTTGTGGCCTCTCATTGTGTTAGATCGCCCCAACTACTATACTTTACCATTAGGAGTTGCAACCCTTGCCAGTTCCCTTGATTTGAATTGGCGTTTAGTGGCGGCTGGATCGATAATTTCCATAGCGCCCGTCATCCTTTTATTTATCATACTACAAAAATATATTATTCCCAGTGATGTGGGTAGCGGTGTGAAAGGCTAATGAAGTGAAGGGCAAAGGGCAAGGGGCAAAGGTTTAAAGGTGAGTAGGTTTCAGGTATAATTTTCAAACCTAATACCCGATACCTGACACCTTTACAGATATGCTTAAAACCTTTGTTTGACAAGGGTTTTGATTTATTCAGCAAACTCTAATTGCTGACGATGCTTTTTCCTGTCAATTTTGTTATTAATGATCATTAAGATGATATGATTAAAGGTTATAGCAAAACAGAATAACTTTTATACTCATTATTCTTGAGATGCTAAACCCATATTATTATTAGTGATTAAACTCATCATCAAGTGTTTTTAATTTATCACTGATATTACTAAACAACTACTCAAATATGCTCTTCTATTTATAAAACTTATTAACTGACGTTACGCACTGATTCAAATGTTACGTTAAGGGAGGTTTCAGATAGCAGGTAGCAGGTTTCGGGTTTAAAACCCTTCCCTCAATAGACTCTTGTACAACAAAAAGATCAATAAACATAAGTTTCTTGTCAATTCTTTAACCTAATACCTAATACCTGACACCCGACACCTGACACCAACAATTAATTCTATATTTTGCCTAACATCAGTTATTAATAGAAAATAGTTGCCGTTTTAAAAATTATCAAATAATAAAAGATTTAAAAAATCCTCTTTTACAGTAGTTTTAATTTCCTTAAACCACACTTGCGATTATCACAAATATTCTCTTTGCGCCTCTGCGCCTTTGCGAGAAACAAAAAACGTGGTTTATTCATCTAAAATGAGCCGTAAGAGGTGATTAAATTTAATCGCAGTGTAAATTTCAAATTTACCTTTGCCCTTTTGATTTCAATTAACTATTATTAATTTAATAATTTCTTATAAAAATAAAAATCTATGTCAATGTTGCACGGTAGTTTCATCATCAAAAACCAGCAGAAATACTTTTTTATTTGGTATGAAGAATGGAAGCAATTAGGCTCAGAAAAATATGATTTACAAACTAGAGATATTTATGATTATCCTTTTCAAAGTGATGCTATCAACCATTTAATTTCTGCTTTAAATAATTATAATATCAATCATGATGACAACTATCAAAATGAAGAACAATTAGTATTATTTCCTGTTCAAAAAAAGCCTCGTTCTAAAACAGTGGTACCTTTACTTTATGAACAATTCATTACCATCGAAAATAAACTAAGCACTGTTATTTTATATCCTTGGCTAGTGCGAGGAATGAAATTAGATATTAAAAATAGTTTAGCTTTACTACAACAATTACCCCTAAGAGAAGATGAAAATATTGGCTCAGATTTAAGGTTTTGGAGTCATATTTATCGCTGGAGTTTAGATTTAATTTGTCGTCAAAAATTTCTACCAACTATTGATGAGAATAACTGTAGTGTTTGGCAACCTTTACTAGATAGTAATAAAGATCAAGTGCGCCTGACTAAATTTACTCAAACAATGCCTTCTATTTGTCGCTGTTACGTTGATTCTGAAGAATCTCCTACTATTGATCCTCAAGAATTAATTTTAGGAATTTTAACAGATATTATCGATTTACAATTAAGAGAATTATTAGATATTCCCATTAATACAGGAGTTAATTTAACAGTTGAACCTTGGTTAAATTCTTTAAGTAAAACTGATATTAATTACTGTGATTTACCATCTAATGAAAGTAAGCGTTTAAAGATGGCTTTTGATCATTGGACTTTACCTATTCAGGATAATTTAATTACAGCAGATTTTCAACTAGCTAAGAAAAAATATCGTACTTGTTTTAAGTTAACTCCGCCTCCAGCAAAAGAAAATAAATATGATGATTGGCGTTTAGATTATTATTTACAAGCCATTGATAATCCTGATTTTTTAGTGCCTTCTGAGCAAATTTGGCAACATCCTCATCCTGATTTAGATATTGGTGAAAGGCGCATCGAAAACTCTCAAGAAATTTTGTTAAAAGGTTTAGGATTGGCTGCGAAAATTTATTCTCCCATTGCTGAAAGTTTGATGCAGCCAATGCCTAATTTTTGTGCTTTAAATGCCATTGACGCTTATCAATTTATTCGAGGTGCAGTGTGGCAATTGCAAGATAATGGTTTAGGTATTATTTTACCCGATGGTTTGACGGAGGGCGCTGGGGAAAAACGTTTAGGAGTGAAAATTGAGGCTAAAGTTAATCTTAAAAAAGGTGAGCGTTTAAATCTAAATAGTTTGCTTAGTTATAATCTTAAAGTAGCTATTGGGGATAAAGTTTTAACTAATAAAGAGTTTCAAAGTTTATTAGCGCAAAAATCCCCTATTGTGGAAGTTGATGGGCAATGGTTAGCTTTGCAACCTGCTGATGTGAAAGCAGCTCAAGATATTCTCTCTCAAGCCAATAGTAACATTAATTTAACCGTTGAAGATGCACTACGTCTTAGTAGTGGCAATAACGAAATGATTGCTAAATTACCAGTAGTTTCTTTTGAAAGCAGTGGCGCACTTTCTGAGTTGATTAATAGTGTTAATGATTATCAAAAAATTAAAATTTTACCTACTCCAAAAGGTTTTCATGGAGATTTAAGACCTTATCAAAAAGCTGGTTTTAGTTGGCTTTATTTCTTAGAAAAATGGAATTTAGGTGCTTGTTTAGCTGATGATATGGGTTTAGGTAAAACTATCCAATTAATTGCTTTTTTATTAAAATTGAAACAAGATAAACTTTTGGAAAAATGTTGTTTAATTGTTTGTCCAACTTCGGTTATCAATAATTGGCAAAGAGAAATTAAAAAATTTGCTCCTAGTTTAAAAACAATTATTCATCATGGTGAGCAAAGAAAAAAAGGCAAGGATTTCGTCAAAGAAGCTCAAAATAGTGATGTAATTATTACCAGTTATGCCCTAGTTTTTCGTGATTTAGACAGTTTAAAATTGGCAGATTGGCAGGGGTTAATTTTAGATGAGGCACAAAATATTAAAAATCCTCAAGCTAAACAAACCCAAGCTATTCGACAGTTAAATACTGATTTTCGAGTGGCTTTAACTGGTACTCCTGTAGAAAATCGTTTATCAGAATTATGGTCTATTTTAGAGTTTTTGAATCCGGGTTATTTGGGTAATCAACAATTTTTTCAGCGCCGTTTTATTTTACCTATTGAAAAGTACGGCGATCAAGATTCTTTGAAGACATTAAGAAGTTTAGTACAGCCATTTATTTTAAGAAGGTTAAAAACTGATAAAAATATCATTCAAGATTTACCAGAAAAACAGGAAATGAATGTTTATTGTGGTTTATCTTCTGAACAAGCACAATTATATCAAAAATTAGTAGATAATTCTTTAGAACAAATTAATAATGCTCAAGGTATTCAGCGTCATGGTTTAGTATTAACTTTATTGATGAAATTAAAGCAGGTTTGTAATCATCCCAGTCATTTTTTGAAGGAAGATGATTTAGATTTTGAGCAAAGGTCTGGTAAACTTTTACGATTAGAAGAAATGCTCGAAGAAGTTGTAGCTGAAGGAGATCGAGCTTTAATTTTCACACAATTTACTGAATGGGGTAATCTTTTACAGCCTTATTTAAAGAAACGATTAGGGGTAGAAGTTTTATTTTTATCAGGTACTACAAAAATGGAAAAAAGGCAGGAAATGGTTGATCGTTTTCAGAATGATCCGCAAGGTCCTCCTATTTTTATTTTATCGTTAAAAGCAGGGGGAACTGGATTAAATTTAACAAAAGCAAATCATGTTTTTCATTATGATCGTTGGTGGAATCCTGCGGTAGAAAATCAAGCTACGGATCGAGCTTTTCGCATTGGTCAAACTCAAAATGTACAGGTACATAAGTTTATTTGCAGTGGTACTTTGGAGGAGAAAATTAATGATATTTTGGAGAGTAAAAAACAGTTAGCAGAACAAACTATTAATAGTGGTGAGGATTGGTTAACAGATTTAGATACTGATCAGTTGAGAAATTTATTAGTATTGGATCGTAATGCTATTTTATAAGTTATGGTATTACTATGGCTGAGGGGTTTAATTTTCTTATCGAAAATTGATCAATATACCTCTCCAGAAAGACAGGCAAGATGGGGGAGAAAGGGAGAAGGGGAGAAAGGGAGAAAGGGAGAAGGGAGGGAGATTATAATTCATAATTCATTCAACCTTTGCCCTTTTTATGTCTTCGCCCTACACCCACCGTGTTATGAATTACACGGCTACCTAGATTAAGTTCAAGAAATTGAATTAAGATTATTTTTAAAGAATAGCTTATGAAAATACTACATCTCAGCGACATTCATTTAAGTAGTGGCTATTCCCATGGCAAAATTAATCCTGAAACTGGCTTAAATACTCGATTTGAAGATTTTTTACATAGTTTGAGTCTGTGTATTGATCGTGCTATAAATGAACCGGTGGATTTAGTTTTATTTGGAGGGGATGCGTTTCCTGATAGCACCCCAGCGCCCTACATCCAATCAGCTTTTGCTAGGGAGTTTCGCCGTTTAGCTGACATTCCTACGGTGTTGTTGGTGGGTAATCATGATCAACATAGTCATGGGGTGGGGGGCGCTAGTTTATCTATTTATCATAGTTTGGGTGTGCCTAATATTATTGTGGGAGAAAAGTTGGCAACTCATACCCTAGAAACCAAATCGGGGAAAATTCAGGTGATTACTCTACCTTGGTTAACTCGTTCGGTTTTGGTGACGAAAGAGAAAACTGCTAATATGACTATGGAGCAAATTAACCAATTATTAATCCAGAAAGTCAATGCAGCTTTAGAAGGGGAAATACGTCGTTTAAATCCTGAAATTCCTACTATTTTACTAGGGCATTTGATGGCAGAAAGGGCGCAATTAGGCGCGGAGCGTTATTTGGCGGTGGGTAAGGGTTTTCAAATACCATTATCTTTATTAATTCGCCCTGAGTTTAATTATGTGGCGCTGGGTCATGTTCATAAACATCAAAATCTTAATCCTCGTAATAATCCTCCTGTGGTTTACGCTGGAAGTATTGAAAGGGTTGATTTTTCGGAAGAAAAGGAAGATAAAGGTTATGTTTTAATTGATATTGAGGGTAACGGTGAAGGGCGCTGGGAGTTTTGCCCGTTACCTGCTCGTCCTTTTTGTACCATAGAAATTGATGTTACTAAGAGTGAAAATCCTTTGCGGGATATTCTCAGGGAAATTGCCAAGCATTCCATTGAGTCGGCAGTGGTAAGGTTAATTTATCAAGCGCACTCCACCCAATTAGATGATATTGACCAAAAAATTATTAATGAAGCCTTAGAATCCGCCCATACCAAGAGTATTCGGGCTAATGTTGTTACGAAAGAAAGTCGGCGCCGATTACCTGAGTTGGGAGAAGGTAGTAATCTTGATCCTTATTCTGCTTTATCCACTTATCTCACCAATCGGGAGGATATGAAAGATATTGCTGAGGAGATGTTGACGGCGGCTAGGGAATTAATTGACAATTGATAATTATTCCAAAGGGCAAGGGGCAAGGGAAATTATTACAAATAGATTCTAGCTTCGTACTTTACCCACCGTGTAATGAATTACACGGCTAATAGTATCTCGTTCAATAAATTGAACTAAAATCATTTTAATTAATTTATAAGTGATAAAACGAACTTGACATAATAAAATAGAAAAAATCTCCTCTTTCTCCCATGCCTCCTTTGCTTCCTCTGCCAAAATTTAGATTTTTGATTCGACTTTGCAAAAACCCTGTTTTTTAGCGCCCTAGATAAAAAATGAAGGCAATTTGGAGCGATTACCATAGTAAATTACATCAAACTCTCAAATGTAGGCAAATTCTACCAAAAAACAGCAAAATCTTAATTGCCATATCAGGAGGACAAGATTCCCTTTGTTTAGCTCGTTTAATCTTAGATTTACAGCCAAAATGGTCATGGCAGTGTATGTTAGCACACTGTGATCACCGTTGGGCATTAGATCAAGGTTTACCTGAACATTTAGAGAAAATTTGTCATGATTGGGGCGTAAATTTACAGGTTATCAGCGCCCTTCACCCCATTAAGGAAAATGAGTCTAGCGCCCGACAATGGCGTTATCAAGTGTTAACAGAATTGGCACAAGAATTAGCCTACGATTATATTATTACAGGGCATACTTTAACGGATCGGGCTGAAACCTTGATTTATAACCTGTTGAGGGGCGCTGGAAGTGACGGTTTAAGCGCGCTTGATTGGAGTCGTCCCCTGAGTGATAGCATAGGGTTGGCGCGCCCTCTGCTCAATTTTTCCCGTCAGGATACCCTCGATTTTTGTCAGCAGTTTAAGCTACCCATTTGGTGGGATACTTACAACGACAATAAACAGTTTCGCCGTAATCGCATTCGCTTGGAATTGATGCCCTATCTGCAACATCATTTTAATCCCCAAGTGGAAAAGCATCTCGCCCATACCGCCGAAATTCTCAAGGCTGAAGGGGAATATCTCCATCACCAAGCCCAACTTTTACTAACTCTAGGGACAATTAATCGTCATACTATCGACCGTAAAATATTACAGGAAAAGCCGTTAGCATTGCAAAGAAGGGCGATAAAATTATTTTTAGTTCAAAATTTAACTAAAATGCCCAGTTTCGAGCAAATAGAGGCAGTCGTCCAGTTAATCGATGCACCAAATAAAAGTCAGACTTCTAGTATAGGGCGGAGGGCGCTGGTAAGAGTCGAAAACCATCATTTAATTATAGAAAAGCCTTAAGCCCAAACTCAGTAAAATATCAGTTAAAAACGTTTTAATAGTTTATGGAAAGGTCTTTATCTTATATCAAGTTTGCTTGAACACTTACAAATTAGTAATATCAATATCTTAGTTCAATTTATTGAACGATCTGCCCGTCAGCCGTGTAATTCATTACACGGTGGGTAAATTACGAAGACATAATCTTTTTATAGCAATTTCTACACTTATGAGGTACGCTCAAATCTTTCTAATCGAGCAGACTTTGATTTTATTTTGTACCTCATAACCATGAAAAACGCTATATAACTAAGTTGTAAACTTTACACAACATTTTTTGATAATAAATAAACATCCCTAAAAATAATATATTTTCAAAGTATTTTGGACTTCTAACCCGATGTTACCCCCCTTAATTACAAAAATAATCCCACAACTCATCTAGGATTGCCACAGCATAAATTAAAAGTGTTTATCAAAAGAAAAATAGATTTTAACTCACTAAAAACTCGCTTAATATTAGGTATTAGTATTTTGTCAATTACTGGCTTAACTGGTGTTGCTTTTGCCATGAGTTGGCAAATGAAAAATCGTCTAATTATGAGTCATGAAAAACACCTGAATAATCTTGCTCAACAAATACCTAATGATGTCAAAATTTATCAAGAAATGTATTCACCGCAACAGGCTTTAGATAAAACAATTAAAAGTTATTCCAGCCCAAAAACATTGCTGTGGATTAAAACTGATCAAGCCAAAATAACAACTTATTCCGATAATCTATCACCAGAAATTACCACCGTAGAAAATATTACTGATCAACCAAAAATTTTTAATATTAGTAATCAATATTGGCTTATGTGTTCATTGAAAATTAGTTTTGATGAAAAAAATTTACAAACAATATATGTAGCTCAGAATATTAATGATGATCAACTATTATTGAATGATTTACTAAAAACCTTATTTTTGATTATATTTTTAACTAACATAGCCATTATTTACGCTACCAGTACCTATATTTGTTTAGCCCTTAAACCTATAGATAACATAACCAAAACTGCTAAAAATATTTCCCCAGACAAATTAAAAGAAGTTTCCCTAAAATTTAACCAAGCGCCCACCGAAGTCAGAAAATTAGCCCTGACTATCGAAGAATTATTACTGAAAATAGGCGAAAGTTGGGATAATCAAGAACAGTTATTAAGTAATGTTTCCCACGAATTAAGAACTCCATTAACCATTGTTTCTGGTTACTTACAAAGTTTATTAAGAAGGGGAGATAATTTAACTAAAACTCAAAAAGAAGCCTTAACCATTGCCAATTCAGAAGCAGGGCGCACGGTGCAACTATTACAAGATTTATTAGAATTAGCAAGGGCAGATAGCGGTAATATAAAATTACAAATGGAAATAGTTAAATTGAGCGAATTATTAAGAGAAATTATCCCTATGGCTCAACAATATAGCCAAAGACAAATAACTTTATCCATTGAGGATCAAAATATTAATATAAAAGTTGATATTAACCGTTTTAAACAGATTTTTTTGAATCTATTAGATAATGCCATTAAATACTCCTCTGACGATACCCTAATTGAAATTAGAGTAAGTAAAAAAGAAGATATTATTATTGAAATAGAAGATCATGGTATTGGCATTCCCCTAGCTTATCAAAATCGTATTTTTGAGCGATTTTACCGTATGGATGAAGCCAGAACTCGTTATGACAGCGGTAGCGGATTAGGATTAGCTATTGTCAAAACTTTAGTGTTAGCAATGAATGGTAATATTTCTTTGATTTCTCAACCGCAAAAAGGCACTATTTTTACTCTTAAATTTCCTTATGAATAAAACTTGCTTGAAAAGTAGTTAAAAGGGCAAAGAGTAAAGGGCAATAATAAATTTATACGAGTGTGACAGGTAAAAACCCACGATTACTCATTATCAATGATCCATTGTCCACTAACTCTATAGTAAAAATTAGCTGAAATAGGCTTTAAATAGTGCTAAACTATACTGAGTTATAAATTTTGAGTAAAATATCATTCAAGGTTAAAAAACCCTAAATAAGCCTTGAAAACAGGAATATAAAATATGGCTATCGAAAAACAAACCTCAAACTACGGCGCAGAGCAAATTCAAGTTCTCGAAGGCTTAGAACCGGTCAGAAAACGTCCGGGCATGTACATAGGTACTACAGGACCTAGAGGACTGCATCACTTAGTTTATGAGGTAGTGGATAATTCCATCGATGAAGCCTTAGCAGGTCATTGTACCCACATTGAGATCGATATTAACGCCGATGGTTCAGTAAGAGTTACTGACGATGGTAGAGGTATTCCCACCGATATTCACCCTACCACCAAAAAATCAGCGCTGGAAACCGTGATGACTGTACTCCATGCTGGAGGGAAATTTGGTGGTGGCGGTTACAAAGTGTCAGGGGGGCTACACGGAGTAGGTATATCAGTGGTTAACGCCCTTTCTGAGTGGGTACAAGTGACAGTATGGCGCTTAGGTAATATCCATCAACAACGCTACGAAAGAGGAATACCCGTCACTGAGTTAATCGCATCCCCTGACCAAGAACATTCTACAGGTACATCGATATGTTTTTTACCTGATGCACAAATTTTCACAGAAACCACTGAATTTGATTACAATACCCTCTCAGGAAGATTACGAGAATTAGCTTACCTCAACGCCGGAGTAAAAATCACTTTTTCTGATTATCGTGTTACTTCTCCACGACAAGAAACCTACTGTTACGAAGGGGGCATCAAAGAGTATGTAACCTATATGACGAGGGACAAAGAGGTATTACATTCTGATATTATTTATGTGGAGGGGGAGAAAAATGGTGTACAGGTGGAAGTCGCCCTACAATGGTGTATTGATTCCTACAGTGATACTATTTTAGGTTTTGCTAATAATATCCGCACGGTTGATGGTGGTACTCACTTAGAAGGATTGAAAACGGTTTTAACCCGTACCTTAAATAATGTGGCGCGCAAACGCAATAAAATTAAAGAAAACGAGCCTAATTTGGGGGGAGAAAATGTCCGAGAAGGTCTAACAGCGGTGATTTCCGTCAAAGTACCAGACCCAGAATTTGAAGGACAAACCAAAACCAAACTTGGCAACTCAGAAGTAAGAGGTATTGTTGACTCTCTGGTTAGTGAGGTCTTAAATGAATATCTCGAATTTAATCCCCATGTGGGTGATAGTATCATCGAAAAAGCTGTACAAGCCTTTAAGGCGGCGGAAGCGGCGAGGCGCGCTAGGGAGTTAGTCAGACGTAAATCGGTGTTAGAGTCTTCTCCTTTACCCGGTAAATTAGCAGATTGTAGTACAAGAGACCCTTCAGAGTCAGAAATTTTCCTCGTGGAAGGAGATAGTGCGGGGGGCTGTTGGTCCGGAGACACTCTCATCGCTTTAGCCGATGGCAGAAATATTAGTTTTAAAGATGTCGTCGCTGAACAAAAGCAAGGAAAAGAACATTTTTGTTATACTGTCAATGAAAATGGTCAGGTTTGTGTCGAAAAGATCATTAATCCTCGCATCACCAAGAAAAATGCTGAGGTTATCAAATTGACTTTAGATAATGGTGAGGAGTTAATCTGTACACCAGATCATCGTTTTATGTTGCGAGATGGCAGTTACAAACAAGCTCAACATTTAACGGCTGATGACTCTTTGATGCCTTTGTATCGTAAATTGTCTCAACAAAATGCTGAAACTGGTGCTGGTTTGGATGGTTATGAAATGGTTTGGAGTGATGAATCATGGGTTTATACTCATTTACTAGCAGATTTTTACAATCTTAAACATGGAATTTATCAAGCTAGTCAGGGTAGCCACCGACATCATATCGATTTCAATAAGCTCAATAACAGTCCTAAAAATATTCTTCGACTTTCACCAGAAGAACATTTAGCGTTACACCATCGTCACATTAAACATACATTACACCGTCCAGATGTCATCGAAAAAGCCCGCAAAAGTCATCAAACTAATGAATATCGAGCTTTTATGAGTGAAAGAATGAAACAATCGGATACTCGTGAGGTATTATCTGCTCAAGCAAAAGCTCAATGGAAAGATGTAGAGTATAAAGTTTATATGGGCAAAAAATGGCTTGATTTCTACAATAATAACCCTGAATACCGTGAGAAGAATGCTCAACAGTTATATGAAGCTCAACAACTCTATTGGAGTGATGAAAATAATTGTCAAACTCAAAGTCAGAGAGTAAAGGAATTTTATCAAAATAATCCTTCTGCTCGTCAAGATTTATCTGATTTGGCGAAAAAACAATGGCAAGATGAAGATTTATTGAACTGGAGAAGGGAAGAAACTAAAAAACAATGGACCTCTGAATTTCGGGAGAAACGCCTTCAAGCATTATCAAAAACTTACTACAATAAAACTCTCTCTGCTCTCAAGCAGATTGAAATTGACTATGGGTATGCTAATTTTGAAGTCTATAATCAATATCGCTTACAAACAGGGGATAAATCTTTATTAAAACTAGAGACTTTTTGTGAACGTTATTTCAATGGCAATCAAGATAAAGTTTTAGAAGCTGTAGCTAATTATAATCATCGGGTTGTCAAAATTGAACCGATCACGGAATTAATGGATGTTTATGATATAGAAGTACCTCATACCCATAATTTTGCTTTAGCTAGTGGTATTTTTGTTCACAACAGTGCCAAACAGGGAAGGGATAGACGTTTTCAAGCGATTTTACCCCTCAGAGGTAAGATTTTGAATATCGAAAAAACTGATGATGCGAAAATCTATAAGAATAATGAGATTCAATCTTTGATTACTGCTTTAGGATTAGGTATCAGAGGAGATGAGTTTGATTCTAGTCAGTTACGGTATCATCATATCGTGATTATGACGGATGCTGATGTGGACGGCGCCCACATCCGTACACTTTTATTAACTTTCTTTTACCGTTATCAAAGGGAATTAGTGCAACAAGGATATATTTACATTGCTTGTCCTCCTCTTTATAAATTAGAACGGGGTAAAAATCATTATTACTGTTATAGTGATCGGGAGTTACAGCAAAAAATTGCTGAGTTTCCAGCGAATGCTAACTACAATATCCAGCGATTTAAAGGTTTAGGGGAAATGATGCCCCAACAGTTGTGGGATACCACCATGAATCCTGAAACGCGCATGATGAAACGGGTAGAAATTGAGGATGCGCTAGAAGCGGATCGAATTTTCACAGTGTTGATGGGTGATAAAGTTGCGCCTCGCCGAGAGTTTATCGAAACCCATGGCCCACGATTAAATCTGATGGAGTTGGATGTTTAAAAATTTCCCCTGTCTCTCTTGTCTATGGCTGTCTTAAAGCAGGGGAGAAAGCAAGATTTTTGCAAAGTTGAACCAAAAATCTAAATTTTGGAAGAGGAAGCAGAGGAAGCACGGGAGAAAGGGAGAAGGAGAGTAAGAATTAATCGGTAATGGATAACAGATGAAGAATTAGTTATCCATTATCCATTACCATCATGATTCTACTTTTTCATCAACCCCTATTTATTCTCCAATCTTTCCTCCAACTTAGCAATATCCAGTAAAGTTTTTAACACCGAATCAGGGTTTAAGCTGATGGAATCAATGCCTAACTCAACCAAGAAACGAGCAAACTCAGGGTAATCACTAGGCGCTTGTCCACAAATACCGATTTTTCGGTCATTGTGTTTCGCTTTGGCAATAACTAACGCTACCATATCTTTAACCGCTTGATTGCGTTCGTCAAAAATATGCGCTACCAAGGAAGAATCTCGGTCTAATCCCAAGGTTAACTGAGTTAAATCATTAGAACCAATAGAGAAACCGTCGAAAATTTCACTAAATTGATCCGCTAAAATGACATTACTAGGAATTTCACACATGACATAGACTTGTAAGCCATTTTCACCCCGTTTTAAGCCGTGTTTTGCCATTTCTGCTAAAACTTGACGACCTTCGTAGGGAGTACGACAAAATGGAATCATGGGAATTACATTAGTTAAACCCATGTCATCGCGCACTCGTTTCAGCGCCCGACACTCCAAGCCATAAGCGTCTCGATATTTTTCATCATAGTAACGAGAAGCGCCGCGCCAACCAATCATGGGGTTTTCTTCTTTCGGTTCAAAATCAGCGCCCCCCAACAGATTAGCATACTCATTAGATTTAAAATCAGACATCCTGACCACCACGGGATTAGGATAAAAAGCCGCCGCAATAGCGCCCACCCCTCGTGCCACTTTATCCACAAAGAAATCAGCCTTATTGTCATAACCTTTCGTTAAATTAGCAATTTCCTGTTTTACCAAAGGGTCTTGTAACTGATCAAAGTGCATAAGAGCGAGGGGGTGCGCTTTAATATGATTAGCGATGATAAACTCTAAACGAGCTAAACCCACGCCGTCACAAGGAATAGAAGCCAATTTGAATGCTTCTTCAGGATTGCCCACATTCATCAAAATTTTAGTTTTAGTTTTCGGCAAATTATCCAGCGCCGTTTCCACAATGTCAAAAGGAATCAAACCATCATAAACCCGACCTTCTTCACCCTCAGCGCACGATACCGTTAAATCTTGACCTGTTTGTAATACCCCTGTTCCATTACCACAACCAACAATAGCAGGGATACCCATTTCTCTGGCGATGATTGCCGCATGGCAGGTGCGCCCACCCTGATTAGTCAGGGTGTTTTCAAAGTCAGGATCAAAATTGATTTGTTTTTGACAAGAAGACAATATAAGGATGATCCCCCCCAACCCCCCTTAAAAAGGGGGGAGATTCAGGGAGACAGGAGGATTTTTTACTATTAATTGATTTATTAGTAGTTAAAAACCTCTGAATTTCAGATTATTGGCTAGTTTGAGAAACTAACATTTTTGAGAATGAAAACGCCCACCCTGATTAGTGACAATGGCACTAGCTTTTTTCATAATCGGTTCCCAATCAGGGTCGGTTTTATTAGTGATTAACACCTCACCCTCTTTAAACTGATTGATTTGGTGTACATCAAGGATGACGCGCGCTAAACCTTGCCCAATCATTTCACCCACCGCACGACCAGTAATTAACACATCACCGCTACCAATTAACTTATAATCTTTTAAGACGTTGCCTGATTTTTGAGATTGTACAGTTTCGGGGCGCGCTTGGACAATAAATAACTCTCCAGTTTGTCCATCTTTTGCCCACTCAATATCCATCGGGCTAGATTTACCCCGTTTTTCGCTGTAATGATCTTCAATAATACAAGCCCAGCGCGCGAGTATTAAACTTCTCCAACAATTAGGATTTTTGCACGGTGAAACAGGCATCTTGCCTGTATTTCTGGAGAGTTTATGATAACAAGGGTTTTAAACCCCTTACCTATACACAAATAGTAGAACCTCATATTTGTCAACTATCCGTTATCAATTGTCAATTTGCCCCCATAACTTAACTTTCTTAGCGCACCCTAAATACCGATACCAAAACGAATAGCCAAACTAGGGGTAACAGGAATCAAAGTTAGCAAAGCCAACAAAATTAAACCAATACCCAAAAGCGCCCTCCCATCATCCAATTCCGTTAACTCATTAAGACAAGGGCGCTCTAAATCCCGTTGTAAAAAGAGAATCACAATCGCCCAATAAAAAGGCAAAGCATTAATAGTATTAAATAAACTAACAATACCCAGAATAATTAACGTCAAAATAGTAGCACGACGGGCAACCTTACGACCATAAATCGCTTGAATAACGCGCCCTCCATCCAACTGCCCAGCCGGTAAAGAATTAAGCGCCGTAATCACTAACCCCAACCAACCCAAAATCATCAAAGGATGAATACCTACCGTTTGCTGAGATAGAGTAGCACCTAAAATCAATTTAGCTAAACCCCCCACCAAAACTGAGCCTTGAAAAAATAGGGAAGGAATTTGTAACCCCGTGTCACCTCCCGACATCATCAACCCTGACACTAACATAATTAAAGATAACACTCCTGCCACCGCAGGACCCGCAAAAGCAATATCGAATAAAACCGCACGATTAGCTAACAAACTCTCAAAACGAGTAATCGCTCCAAAACTACCAATTTGGATATTGGGCAGAAAAAAAGGTAAGCTAATCTTAACTCCATACTTCTGACCATAAAAACGATGCCCCATCTCATGGGCAAATAAAATCAACCATAAACCCAAAGTCAACGGTAAAGACTCTGGATAACGTTGCCAATTATCAATTAAATCAAAACCCAATAAAATACTAATGCCTTCCACAGAAGTGAAAATTGTTGCCACCAATAACACCAAAGCAATATTTTTTTGGGCTAAAGTTAAAGGTTTAGGATCGTTTGTACTAGGTAAGACAATAACAACAGGTTTACCTTCCGGGGTTTCGACTAAAAATAAACGATATTTTTCCCCTAATTTTTCAGTTAATTTAGAGCTTAACTTGTCGTGGGCAATATCAGGTTCACTGCGTAAATTACCTTTAAAAATTGCCCCCTCTTGATAAGGGATTACTTCAGTAGAAAAGAAAGTGTCAATGCCAAAAATTCCCTTAATAATGTTTAAATCATCTTCATCAATGGGGGTAAAATTAGGCTCAGGAGGTTGATTACGAAAAGAAGATTGATTATTAGATTGTAATGGTAGTTCTTGTTTTGTTTGCTCTTGTGGGTCTTTGTCTGTATTCAAAATATTAGTTTTTTGTTGATTAATTCTATCAAGATTAAAAGACGATAAACTTTGTTCTAAGGCTTTTTTGCGGATCACTTTACCTAGATAAATATAGATACTAGCCGATAATAATAACAGGATAATAATACCGATAAAATTAAGGTAAATACCTGTTGCTAAACAAGCAAAAAAGAATAGCCAAGGAGTCATTAAAGTTACAGATTGTAACCAAGCTAAAATGCCAATTTCGCCAAATTGTTTGCCTCGATTATAGCCCCAAATAAGAATCGTCAGGGCAATTACCCCTATTACTACAGTAGTAAAATTTTCTGATAAATTCAACATTATTAATTATTTTTCCGTATAAATTCTCGTGTAAAACTAATCGTATATAGGGAAGAGACGAAGAAGCAAGAAACTTAAACCCTTTATCATCTCAAATCCCTTTGATTACTGACTATAAAACTTTGCGTCTTTGCGTCTTGGCGAGAGACTTTATCACAATCATTGATAACTTGATATTATTCCTGCGCTTAGTTATAGTTGTGAAGACTGATGGAGATTACCGTCATTTTCAGTTAACAAAGTTTGAGCTTGTGTTAAATTAAGGTTTTTCCAGTGCATCAACAAAGCTAATTTTACTGATAAACCGCTTTGTTGTAAAAGTTCTTGAGCAGTTTGCCGATCTAAATTTGTCAAGTCAGTGATAATACGCAAAGCGCGATCTAACAATTTACTATTTGTCACGGAGACATCAATCATGCGATTACCGTAAACTTTTCCTAGTTTAACCATTACCCCCGTAGAGATAATATTTAGCACCATTTTAGTAACTGTACCAGCTTTTAGACGGGTTGAACCTGCTAAAATTTCAGCGCCCGTCAACAGCCTAATATCCACGTCAACATCAATTTTAACCTGCTCGGAAGGCACACAACTGATAAATACTGTTTTCGCACCAATTTTTCTCGCCTTTTCCAGCGCCCCTCGCACATAAGGCGTTGTACCACCTGCTGTAATACCAACAACTACATCTTGAAAAGTAATACCATGATCAATCATAGCTTGAGCCCCATCTTCCGAGCGATCTTCCAGGGCTTCGGAACTTTTAAACATAGCGCCCTCACCCCCTGCTAAAATCCCCTGTACCAAGTCGGGCGGAGTGCAGAAGGTGGGGGGACATTCTACTGCATCAAGCACCCCTAAACGTCCGCTAGTACCCGCTCCGATGTAAAATAAGCGCCCTCCCCCCCTCAAGGATTCCGACGTGATGTCTATAGCTTGGGCGATGACTTCCCGACTTGCTTTGACGGCATCAATGGTTTTTAAATCTTCTTGATTGAATAGATCAACTATTTCTAATGATGATAATTGGTCTAAACTGGTACTCTGAGGGTTAATTTGTTCCGTTAAAAGATGCCCTCTGGATGGTTGAGTCATGGATGTGATGAATGATAATTTGTCTATTTTAGTTTACATAGGGATTGCGGAAAAAGTCCAATGGTGAGGGGAGGTGTCAGGTTTCAGGTGAAATGCTCATAAATTAAAGAGTTAAGCCAAATATTTATTTTTCATAAATTACTCATTTATCTCAATGCTTAATTCACCAACCCTTGATTTTGTAACCAATTTTTGACCACATAGGTAGCTCGACAATCATCCTCATTATAAGTCAAAATATATTGTAGATAGTCTGGATTACCCGTAGTTAACCATTGATCGTACCATACCACACATTGATCTCCCCCCAACAAACGACCATTAACGTTAATTTCTCCAGTTTCAGGAGTGCGCCAGTGAAAATTTAACCATTTTGCTAAGGATTTGAGAGAATAACTTTCCACAGGTAAAACGTAGTTACGAGTAATAATTTTATGCACATCCACTAACCGTGATAGTAGCGGTTGTAAAATTGCTGGAGGTGTATGATAAAGATGAGCTAAACGTTTGATGGTTTCCACTTCATATTCAGAATAATGATATACCAGCGCCCCTCGCCATTGCTCCATAAATTGTAAAAACTCTCCCCACGCTTTGCCTTCTTCTGTTTTATCTTTTGCTAAAAAATAATAGTACCTTTGTTCTTGTTGTTCATGATCAACTAACAAAACCCCCAGTAAATAATCGAGATTGCGCTCTGGTTCAGCTTCAATGTCAAAATATAATTCGATGGTACTATGGGGGATAGTAGGAAGAGGAAAAATTTTAGCCACCCCTTGATTAAGTTTCAGCGCCCTCACCTGTAGATAAAGATTATCAGCAATGGTAGGATGATCGATGATTTGTGCTAACTCGAAAGCTGATAACTCTGCCAAACTCTCAAAATCTTTAATACCCTGATTAACTAATAATTGGTAACGTTGGGGCGTTATACCCGGTATCAATGATAAATGATTGAGGTGACGGGCGCTGGAATAACAATCATCATGCCAATTACAAAGATGACATTTTTGACGAGACACAAACACCTCTGGAATTTCTTGTGACTGTAATAAAATTACCAACTCCTTAACTAACTCCTTCACCTTCGGCAACCAAATAGCCAAACTCACCCGATGAATTTTCAAACTACGCACCACAAACTCCCCATGATTGAGGTGATTCCCCTGAATATCGCCAATTATCGCCGTTTGTAGAGCGGAAATTAACTTATACTCAGGCTTAGGGTTTTTCCCTAAATGGCAATTAACCCCCCGATAACTCCAATTGCCAAAATGAGAAGGTTGGTTTTGTCTAATTAATAGAGTTGGATTAATTACCATTTCTACCGGTGGCAAATTAAGGTCATAATACCAAAAAGTAGATAATTTACCATCATAAATACATTCAGCGCCCTTCGCCATCAACTCCAGCGTTTCTGCTATTATGCCAGAAGTATCATGCCATAGAGTTTGGGGTTGTTGATAAGATAACTGAAGATGATTGAGAAGATTTTGACAATGAAGGATATTTTCCTGTTTTAACTTAGCAACAAAATCTCTCGGTTGTGGTTTTTCATCTTCCTTACAATAATAATTTAAAAATGCTTTACGGTCACATCGGCGATATTGAAAGATTAGCTCATCAGTTAAAATCATGTAAGAAATCAGAAGTAATGATTAAAATGTTTGTAGGAATTGGCTTGAGAAATAAAACCTAACTATAGTAATCTTATCTGATTTATATCATTTTCACTTGGCATAAATTGAGAATGTAGAATTAATAACACTTGTTTATTAAGCCAAATTTAGTTTCTCATGAATGATATAGAATTGCTATATTTGAATGATAAGAACATTAAAATAAATAGATAATGAATACCAAATATATAGGTTTACTTACCGCAAAAGAAGGTTTTTTAAATGAAAAAGAAATTTGTAAAAAATTTGAATCATGGAAAATAGATAATGAAGCAAAAAAGTGGCTAGAGATAATGGGATATATTCCTGAAAAAATTAGTTCGATTGATGCTTTACATATACCTGTAAAAATTTCCAAAGAGAATGCAAACTTATTAGGTATATCAACAGATAAATATGAAGAATCGATTAAATATAAAAAAGCAGATATTCAAGTTCAGGTAAAAATAATAATTAAAAATGTTTTACATATAGAGAATATTTCATTAAAAAAAGCTAATATTTCTGCTGGTTTTAATCAAGTGGATAAAAGACCTGTAAAAACTTACAAAAAAATGTGGAACTTTGACAATGAAGTAGAAAAATGGCTAAAAGCATTTACTGGTGAAATTTTGCCAAAAGATATTTTAAGTTCAGAAGAATTAAAAAGCATAAAAGACCAGAGAAGGTTATTTTTTCATGAAATGCCAGAAAATGTAATTAAAAGAATTATTGATTTTTTTTTCAAAAAATAAAATTTTAGTAATTAATGATATTATAAAATGAAACCATTAAAAAATATTAAATTCATTGATTTATTTGCAGGAATTGGCGGTTTTCATCAAGCCTTAAATTTTTATGGTGCCCAATGTGTTTTCGCTTCCGAATGGGATAAAAATTGTCAAAAAATTTATCAAGAAAATTACGGTATTTTACCAGCAGGAGATATTACCAAAATTCCAGCCCATAATATACCCAATCATGATATTTTGTGCGCTGGGTTTCCCTGTCAAGCCTTTAGTATATCAGGGAAAAAATTAGGTTTTGAAGATACCAGAGGGACACTTTTTTTTGATGTAGTGAGAATTGCTAGTTATCATCAACCGCAAATTTTAATCTTAGAAAATGTCAAAAATTTTGCCACTCATGATCAAGGTAATACCTTAAAAGTTGTCAAAAATAGTTTACAAGAAATTGGTTATAATGTTTTTGAAAAAGTGTTAAATTCATCTTACTTTGGTGTACCACAAAAACGAGAAAGAATTTATATTATTGCTTTTAGAAATGATTTAAACTTCACAAATTTTATTTTTCCTAGCTTAGAAAATAGTCAAACTAAATTAATTGATTTTTGTTTAGATGACAAAGAAACTAAAGAGTTTATTATTAGAAGAAACGATGTAATTTTTAAAGAAAATATTACTATTGAGCCTGATATTAACGGTAATTATCCTCAAAAACCCATCCGTATTGGTGCAATTAGTCAAGGCAGACAAGGGGAAAGAATTTATCATGCTTATGGTCATGCTATCACTTTATCCGCTTATGGTGGTGGGGTGGGCGCGAAAACAGGTCTTTACTTTATTAATAACACAATCCGTAAATTAGCACCGAGGGAGTGCGCTAGAATCATGGGTTTTCCCGATAATTTTATCCTCAGTGATAATAAAAATGTAGCTTATCAACAGTTTGGCAATAGTGTGGTAGTTAACGTCATTAAATCTTTAGTAAAAAATATTTTACAGCAGTGTGATATTAACAATAAATTATCAGAAAAAATAATGATTAATGTTTAATTGTAGGTTGGGTTAAGGTAAAGAAACCCAACATTGAGAATTATAAATTATGAAGTGATAATTATGAGTTTTGACTTATAAATAGGTTTTGGAGAATAAATAATAAGCTCGTTAATATCAAGATTCGAGAGTGATTAGAAACCATAAATACCTCAAACTTAAATTATCAATAAAAATCAAGTATTCTTCCCTCGAAAATAAGATTTTATGCAATCTAATGATGTATAAAAAATCATGATTTTCCTACACTTGATAATTCATAATTTATCATTCATAATTCATTCCTCTAACTGTTTTGGGCATACATTTGCCGTAATACATCAGCAGGATCAATTCTCTTACCGTTGTACTTTAATTCCCAATGTAAATGAGGTCCTGTAGTTCTACCCGTCATTCCTACCCTAGCAATTCTCGTCCCAGCGCCCACCGTTTGCCCTAACCATAAAAATATACTACCATTACGATCAACTAATACTGTCCCTTGAGGCGTTTTTTCTACCTTGCCCATCAAATGACAATAAACATGATTCCATTGCCCAGATTGAATGGTAATCATCGTACCACAACCCGTATTATCTGATAAAGCCACCACTTCTCCGCCCCACCAACTGCGCACATAACTACCCAAAGGCGCCGCAATATCTAAGCCATTGTGAAACTGTCTTCTTCCTGAAATGGGATGGATACGATAACCAAATCCAGAAGTATAACCCTGAAAATTCTCCACAGGAAAAGATGCTTTACTCCAGACGGCGGCAACTCTTTCTTCCTTGGATAATGCCACTTTTTCCGATAGTGGCGACATAACATGATGAATCAAGGTTATCATCACGAAGGCTAATAAGAATAGGCACAAGCTACGCCATCTTAGTTTTAACATTTGCTTTTTACTATAAATACTAATATTTATGATCACTAGCAAAATATTTTAACCCTTAATCGTTTTTCTAGCTTGAATCTTTAGTTTTCACTATTTAATTGACGTTATGCACTGATTCAAATGTTAAGTTAAGGGAGGTAGCAGGTTTCAGGTTTAAAACCCTCAAACATTGATTCATCAGTCAAAGGATTTACTTTGTTAATTCTTTAACCTAACACCTGACACCAACAATTAATTTTCGACTTTGAAAAAACTCCATTACAATTTATGCAATAAAACAACGGGCTTAAGCCCCTTGCCTTCCTCTGTTCTCATAGCTTTGAGAAAAATAAAAATCACAATTAATTTTGCTTACCTACTTAACTGACGTTACGCACAGTAAACCCTAACCAAGGAATAAACCAGCGCCCATCACCATACCAGTGAGAAAATGAAAGTTAACCGCTATAAACTTGCAATTTTTAACCTTGTCAGGTTGGGCATGATATTGATTAACATGGTTAACCAGTTGATAAGCCACTGGAATAGTTAGGAATACCCCGAAACAAGTTAACGGTAACATCCCCCAGAGACAAAATAACGACACTAATAGATAAAAAATGATAACTGAGACCATTAAAAAAAGAGCGCCCTTCGCCGTGCCTAAACGCACAATGGGAGACTTTTTCCCTGCCTTCAAGTCATCCTCAACTTGATGAAAATGAGAGCAAAATAGAATAATTGCTGTAGAAACCCCAATTAAACTGGAAACCAGCAGAGAATTAGTCGAAAAAGACTGAGTTTGACTATAATAAGAAGCGCCCACCGCCATAGGGCCAAAAGTCGGCAAACAAATTAACTCCCCTAAACCTTGATAACCGAGACGAAAAGGAGGACCTTGATAAGTATAACCGAGAAAACAACTGGCAAGTATAATCAAAAAAACCGTTATATCCTCTTGCCACCAATTAATCAGAAAAATTCCCCCTAAACCTAGCAGTAAAAAAATATTAGCAATCCAAAACACGAGATTTTTTTTACCTGTCAGATTAACGACGGAGTGCGCTTTATTTACATCAATTCCCGTGTCAGCATCAAAAACATCATTAGTAAGATTTAGCCAAGCAATAATGGCGAGGGCGCTAAACAAAAAAACTGTCAAAATTACGCCGTCAAAAATCCCCGTTTCATAATAAGCCAAACCAGCGCCAAAAGTAATGGGAATAATTGCTACCGTGTACATAGGCGGTTTGATAGCGGCTAACCATAGTTGACGTTGGCTGATATTGATAGCTGGATTGGTAATCGTCATAATTGTTTGATTTCGGTAAAATAGAAAATAATTATTAAGACTAATTTTCCTCTGATGTGGCTTAATTGCCCTGTGGGTATTCATCATAACCCATTAAGGGATCAAGGTTTGAGGTGGTTTTGTATTGATAATTTATTTAAAATTAAATTTTCGTTAACATTTTCTTATGGATAAACCCTGTTTATCTTTACAGTTAACCATGTCATCTCTAGTGAATAAGTCCAAAATCTTGTCAAATAAAGATTTTCAGCAACATAAAAACAAAAAAACTACCAAAAATGGTCTTTTTTGCTTAAAAATGCCCCTCTTTACTCTAAATAAAAATCATTAATAGAAATGTTCGACTTATGAAAAGTCACTGTTTGGCGAAGGTCTTTAATTTACAAGCATTTCACCGCGACACCGCGACACCCGAAACCTGATACCTCCCATCCCTCAAGCCATTTTTTCAACACACCTTAAATATTTATAATTCTAGTGTTATGCCGGTAATTCCCGATAACCATTTTTTAACCGACTATTCCCAAACATTACAAAAACTAATTTTTTCTGCTCCACAAAATCAAGATTATGAGGGAGAAATTATCTCTATTTCTCAAGAAATTAATCCCATAGATTTATTAGTTTTTTTGGCAATGATGAAACCACCGCAACAGGTGTCTTTTTACTGTGAAAATCAACGCAAAGAAGAAGCTGTGGTGGGGTTGGGGGCGCTGGTTAAGTTAGAGGTTAATCAGGATAAGTTTAATGCTAACAATAACACATTAAATCGCTTCCAGATTTGTCAAGATTTTATTAATAAATATCAACACAAAATTGATTTTCAAGATAACTTAGAAGGTGAAAAAATCCCCTATTTTTTCTCAACTTTTAATTTTGTTGCTCATGGTGACAATTCCTGTCAATCTTTCCCTCAAGCACAAATTTTTATTCCTTATATTCAGTTATTTAAGCGTCACAATCAATATATTATTACTGTCAATACTTTTTACCTTAGTGATGCCCCTGAATTAGACTTAATTAAACATTATCTAAGTCATAATTTCAGTAAAAATTTAACGCAATTTTATCAAGACAAAAATAATGATAATAACCCTTCATCTTTACCTGTTATTAACTCCAATAATTATCAATCTTTTCTTGATAAAGTTAATCGAGGTTTACAAGCCATTCACAGGGGAAAATTATTAAAAATAGTTATTGCCCATGCCTTAGAAATTGAGCTCCAGCGCCCGTGTAACATCATTAAATCTCTGGAAAATTTGCGAAAAAATCATCCTGATTGTTATATTTTTGCGGTAGGTAATAACGAAGAAGAATACTTTATCGGGGCGAGTCCAGAAAGACTTTTATCTATTCAAGATCGACAATTAGTAACCGATGCTTTAGCCGGATCAGCACCGAGAGGCAAAAATGAATATAATGATAGTTATTTGGGCGAAAATTTATTAAATAGTGAAAAAGAAAAAAGAGAACATGAAATCGTCAGTCAATTTCTTTTTGAACAGTTATTAAAATTAGGATTAACACCTAAAAAAGCCTCATTACAACTATTAAAATTATCCAATATTCAACATCTTTGGACACCAATTTATGCAGAGATTATCGAAACTATTAACCCCTTAGAAATTATCGCTAAATTACATCCAACTCCTGCCGTTGCTGGTATTCCCATTGACGTTGCTTGTGCGGAAATTTCTGCCTATGAAAATTTTGATCGCTCTTTATATGCAGCGCCCATCGGCTGGTTAGATACTAAGGGAAATTGTGAATTTATTGTGGGGATTCGCTCTGCTTTAATTAGGGGTAATAAAGCCCGATTATATGCTGGTGCTGGTATCGTTGCTGGTTCAAAACCTGAACAAGAATTGAGTGAAATCGAACTAAAATTTCAAGTATTGTTGAGGGCGCTGGAAAATAATTAGCTTTATTCAAAAATAGAACTAATAAGCTAAAATTAAAAAATGAAAATATATAGAAAAGGAAATAAAGTAAAAGTGTTGTTTCGTTACAAATTATTATTAATAATTACCATCTTAGGAAACTATTTTAATCCCAGCGCCCTCCGCGCCCAATCCCTAGCGCCCTACACCCCAAAAGTTGACGCTGAAACCCTAGCACCCTATGGGATGCAACTAATACAAGATGCAGTACAACTGATCCGTTTTCGAGAATTTGACTTAGCCTTAACCCGTGCCGAATTAGCCACCCAGTTAGCGCCCAATCAATACGAAACTTGGTTCATTTTGGGTACATTATATGGGCAACAACAGGAAAATCAAAAAGCCATAGATGCCCTATTAACTGCCAAAAAATTAGCACCCGAAGAAGCAGAAGTGTTATTTTCTTTGGGCAACTCTTATTTTCAAATGGGCGAATATCAATCCGCCATTCAAGAATTAGAAAAAGGTTTAGCAATTAATTCAGAAGCACCACAAGCATACTTCGACTTAGGCAACTCCCATTTACAACTAAAACAATTTAATCAAGCTATCAGCGCCTACCGTCAAGCCATCAAGCTGGATGAAAAATTCTGGCCCGCTACCAATAATATTGGTATAGCACAATATGAACAAGGGGATCGGCGAGGGGCGCTGACTCGTTGGCGCGAAGCCCTAGGGGTAATGGAAGAAAGACAAGCAGAGCCTTTATTAGCAATAGCTGTAACCCTTTTTCGTGAAGGTGAAACCAGCGAAGCCATTAAAACCGCATCGGAAGCCCTCACCATGGATGGACAATATGGTAATATTGATTACCTAATTAAAAATCTGTGGGGCGAAAACTTAATTAAAGATACGAAAACATTTTTTGCAAACCCCACCATGAAAAATATTTTAGAAGAAAAACTTATTCCTATGGAATAAAGTAATAAGTTTTTATCACATTTTTCTCTGTATATCGGGCATCCAGCCCGATTTTAAGTAGGTAATGAAGGAAACTGCTACCATGAAAACTTAACCTTCTCTTAGGATTAAACCGTTATCAAAAATGTTATGAATGCAGAAGAAAAAGCGAAAGGGTTAGAAATTGCCACAAAAATAGCCGTCATCGTTAATCTATTCAAACAGCAGTTTCCAGATGTTAAAGCTGACCTGAAACCTTGGCGCAATGATCCTGATACTATTAAATTAGTTGATCCTGATTCCATTGATATAGGCTTTCACTTTCCCGGCTGGAGTAGGAAAATTCAAAGTCGTAGTATTTTAGTGCAAATTCGCTTCCACTACGATGAAATCGATCAGCAACAACGATTAATTGGCATTGAAAGCGCCGGATTTAACTACACTGGAGAAGTATGGCGACTTTCTACCATCGAAAATTGGCAGTTAGAAGGAAAATCCCTTCCAGTGCATGAAATTCAAGAAAAACTTAAAGATTTTTCCCGACAAGTATTTGAATTATTTGAAATGAAATCTGTTTAATGCTTCGAGTCAGAAAAAATACTTTTTGTCAGAAAGTTGGCATTTTAAAAACGAATAAGTTATAATTAATAATTGTGAAAACAAAAGGGTCGATGCCCGAGTGGTTAATGGGGGCGGACTGTAAATCCGCTGGCTATGCCTACGCTGGTTCAAATCCAGCTCGGCCCATTGCCTTTGTAGCTCAGTGGTAGAGCACACCCTTGGTAAGGGTGAGGTCACGAGTTCAATCCTCGTCAAAGGCTTTTTTTATGTGCCAAGTCATTCTCCTTAGATATTATTGCTACTGAAGGTAATCCTAGTTTGATTCTATAGTAGTTTTGATAGAATAAACTGCTATTTTTCTGATAAACGTGAGGTGGTTGTTAATGCTCACAGTTTAATAATGCGGTTTGCTCGATAAAAAATATAACATTGAGGTTATAGAGACTGAATCATTGAATAAGGCATTTTTATGGATTTTCCTCAAATAAAGTTATGATATGATTTACCGTGTATTACCCATATTCCGAAATTGATATGATTCTCGCAAAATAACAAAAAATGATTACTTGTAACTTGATGGTACATCTAATACTGATGTAATGAATCAAATACAAGAAATATATCAAAAAAAGTTTTCTGATTATCAATGTGCTATTCATATAAGACGAGGAGATTATTTAAAATATCCTAACCATCACCCCATTTGCTCCTTAAATTATTACGCTCAAGCAATTCAGTATTTTGATAATTCTACTAATTTTGTTATATTTTCTGATGATATTGATTGGTGTCGTCATCAAGATTTATTTCAAGAAAAACGCTTTGATTTTTGGACATCACAACGAGATGATTTAGACTTATATTTAATGAGTATATTTCCACATCAAATCATCGCAAATAGTTCTTTTAGTTGGTGGGCAAGTTGGTTAAATATTTATCAAAATAAAAAAGTTATTGCCCCATCTTTATGGTTTGGACAAAACTTAAAACATCTTAATACTGAGGATATATATGCTAGTTATATGCTTAAAATCTAGTTTTTAAAGAACCGTTAACTTCAAGAGCAATTTATACTTTTAAAAAATTTCAAAAATCTATTGTAATATTCTATGCTTCTATATTTCACGCAGGGCTGTAAAATAAATGAATCAAAAAGTGAAATTCATACCTATTATATAAGTATTAGAACTAAACTACCAAATTTTAAGTATGAGTTATTTTGATCGTTTTCGCCTTAAACTGAGACAGTATATAAATACTAAGTCAACTGCTAAAAATCAAGACCGTTTTGCCACTAACAAAAAATATAATATTGAAGTTATAGATACTGAATCATCTCGTATCGATAAAGATTGCCGTGACTTAAACGATGTAACTTTTCTCATACCTGTAAAAATAGAACATCCCGACAGAGAAAAAAATATTAATTTATCTATTGATTTTTTAAGACATCATTTTGACACAAATATTATGGTGGCAGAAGAATCCTCTAACCCTCAATTAGAGTATCTAAAAGATAAATGTCAGTATTATCATTATTCAACTAATAGTATTTATACTCATAAAACAAAAATACTTAACAAAATTGCTCAAAAAACTGATACAGAAATCATTGTCATTTGGGATACTGATTCTTTAGTTGAAAAGTTACAAATTTTGACGGCTTATAAATTAGTCAAAGATAAAAAATTAGATATGGTTTGTCCATATGATGGAATCTGTGTTGATTTTTCTCAATCTTCACATCAATATCTTGTTAGGCAAAAATATGAATTATCAAAAATATCACCTGCTCTATTTAAACTTAATTATGAAGATTCTGTGGGTGGAGCAGTATTTTTTAATCGAGAAATTTTTATGGAAGGGGGAATGATGAATGAGCGTTTTGTATCCTACGGGTGGGAAGATAATGAATTGATTGAAAGATTTGCTAAACTAGGTTATCGTATTGGTCGTATTAACGGTGTTTTAGTTCATTTGGAACATTATCGAGACAAAAATGGTTCAAAAAATAATTTATTCGCCATCAATAATCGACAGGAGTTACAAAAAGTACAAATGATGAATCAACAACAGTTAAGGGCTTATGTGGAAGAATGTTTGAAGGTTAAGTAATTTTCATTTATATATATTTATTAATAATCCTTCACCGAATTACATAGTATGAAAAATAATGAAATATTACACCTTAGATGTCTTCACTGAGCAAATTTTTAGCGGTAATCAGTTAGCTGTATTTCCTGATGCGCAGGGATTATCCAGCGAAATCATGCAGAAAATAGCCATAGAATTTAATTTTTCTGAAACAGTGTTCGTTTTCCCTGCTCAAAATGCAGAAGCTAACGCTTTATTGCGTATTTTTACACCCGGCGGTGAAATTCCTTTTGCTGGGCATCCTACCATTGGCACAGCCTATTTACTGGCAAAATTAGGTCAATTTAACTTAGATTCACCCCAAACTGAGGTTATCTTAGAGGAAAAAGCGGGGCTTGTACCAGTGATGATTGAGTCAGTGAATGGTATTCCCACCAGCGCCCTCCTCACAGCGCCCCTCACCCCAGAATTTTATCCCCAATGCCCTGCCATCAATGATTTAGCCCAAGTATTATCATTGTCAGAAAAACAGCTACAGGTAGAAGGATGGCAACCCATGGCGGTATCCTGTGGTTTACCATTTTTAATTATTCCTGTCAGGGATGTGGAGGCATTAAAAGAAGCGAAAATTAATCAACCACAGTGGGAGAGGGTGTTAAAAGATTTTTGGGCGCCCCATGTCTATCCCTTTGTGAAATTAGCAGAAAATGAATATCGGGTGCGGATGTTTGCTCCTGCTTTAAATATAACTGAAGACCCGGCAACTGGATCGGCTGCTTCTGCTTTTGCTGGTTATCTCACCCAACGGGAAACGGCACAGGAAGGGCGCTGGGCATGGCAGATTTATCAAGGTGAGGATGTCGGGCGCTGTAGTCGGTTGGGGGCGCACGGTTTCAAAGAAAATGGCATAATTACCAAAGTTCAAGTTAAAGGTGCATCGGTAATTGTTACCAGTGGTGAATTATTTTTGGCAAACTAATCAAAGGGAGAAAAAATTTAGAATTTAGAATTTAGAATTTAGAAAGTAAAGTTAATTCAATATTTTCTAGTAATATTTTATTCAGAATCAATTGTTTAGCATTCTACATTCTGGATTCCTTCCATTATCCATTGTCAATTATATTAGATGTTTAACACTTCTCTTTTATCTCTGTTACAACTGTGTAATTCTAGCCTACCATTAGGCGCTTATACTTATTCAGAAGGGTTAGAAACCCTTGTTTCAGAAAAAAAATATTTGATCAAAATAGTTTAAAACAATGGTTAACTAATGAATTAAAATACAGCTCAATTAAAATTGAAACAGCTATTTTTTATCGTTGTTATCAATTAGCTAAAAATCAAGAATATGAGCAAATACAATATTGGAATAATTGGTTAAATGCCACCCGTGAAACTCAAGAGCTAAGAGAACAAAATTGGCAAATGGGCAAAAGTTTATTAAGATTAATTAAGGGTATAGAGCCAGAATTTTATCAAGAAATTAGCCCTTATTTTCAGCAAAAAATATCCAGCGCCCCTCTCTTCGGTTTAATTATGGCAAAGTGGGGAATCCCTGAAGAACAAGCCATTTTAGGATATTTGCATAATTGGGTAAATAATCAAGTTAGTGTGGGAGTAAAATTGATTCCTTTAGGGCAAACAGAAGGACAAAAAATATTATTAGAACTTAACTTAATTATGGGGAATATTGCCGAAGAAATTATTAACCTAAAAGATGAGGAATTAAGTTGGTGTAGTTGGGGTTTATCTTATGCTAGTATGAAACACGAAATTTTATATAGTCGTTTATTTCGTAGTTAAAAAAAAACAATGCCAGAAGGATGAATTTTGAAATTATTAGTCAAATTACAAACATAGAAAATATTGCCGTGAGTAACTCCATTCGAGACATAAATCGTCTTCGGAAAAACTATGGTGAAGGGCGCTGGCGAAAACTAAAGGGTATAGCTACGATTCGTTTAGCAAATGGTACAATTAGGAAAGCTGAAATTCATTGGTACGAAGCTCAAGGCATTGGCAAACGAGAAATAAAAAGAAAACGTTACTTAGATTAGTTTCATGGAAAATTATAAATTCGCGGTTTGTTTGAACAATAAAGATTATCCAGCTTCTTTAGAATTGCACAAAATTTATCCCATTATTGCTGACGAAGACGCCAACCAAGATGGAGATTTAAGAGTTATCGATGAGAGTGGAGAAGACTATTTATATCCAGCCAGTTACTTCGTTTTGATAGAATTACCAACACTTGTGCAAGAGTCATTACTAACTACCGTTTGATGGTCAAATTAAGGAATCTTAAAACTCATAAATAAATCTAGCAATGTATCTAAAAAAACTTTTTGAAAGGACAAATCACCGCTAAAATTAAAAGGTTGTCTGGCACAACACCAATGAATCAAAATCGGAAAGAAGCGATTACTATGACTTTTACCACCACAACTGCGCTAGAAGAATTAAGCATTTATTCCAACTCAGAATTATTATTACGTCATCGTCTGAAATTGGTAGAAAATTTGTGGGAGTTAATTTTACGCAATGAATGTGGACAACAATTAGTTGATTTGTTAGAACAGTTAAAGTCCGCTTGTTCTCCCGAAGGTCAAACCAGTGAAACCCCCAAACAGTCGGTTAGCAAATGGATTGAGCAGTTAGAATTAGATGACGCTATCAAAACGGCACGGGCGCTGGCGTTATATTTTCAGCTAATTAATATTGTCGAGCAACATTACGAGCAACGTAACCAAAAAATTATCCGTAGCACCACCACAGAAGATCAAGTTAAGGCACTACAAACTTCCGTTATCGATAGGAATAGCGAAATGGAGTTAAATAGTTCAGAAGATTACAGCTATTTTTCCCAAAAGCCTAATCCAGCTAGTGGGGGAACTTTTCATTGGCTTTTCCCCCATTTACAAAAGTTGAATATGCCTCCGCAAAAAATCCAAGATTTATTGGATGAGTTAGATATTCGCTTAGTTTTTACAGCGCACCCCACCGAAATCGTGCGCCATACCATTCGCAAAAAACAACGACGCATTTCCCATATTTTAGAACGTCTCGACAGCGCCGAGGAATCCTGTCGCTCTATGGGGTTAACGAATTCCTACGAAGCCGAACATTTCCGCAGTCGTTTAATGGACGAAATTCAGTTGTGGTGGCGAACCGATGAACTACATCAATTTAAACCAACTGTATTAGATGAAGTAGATTATGCTTTGCACTACTTTCAAGAGGTGTTATTTGATAGTTTACCGCACCTAACAAAACGCTTACAACAGGCACTCCATAGCACTTTTCCTAAGTTAAACCCCCCCCATCATAAATTTTGTTATTTTGGTTCATGGGTGGGGGGAGATCGAGACGGAAATCCGTTTGTAACTCCAGAGATTACATGGTCAACCGCTTGTTATCAACGTAATCTCGTCATTGATAAATATTTGGATTCTCTGGTTCAGTTGAATGACGTTTTAAGTTTATCTCTTCATTGGTGTAATGTGATGCCTGAGTTGTTAGACTCTTTGGAGCAAGATCGCATTAGAATGCCAGAAGTGTATGACAGTTTGTATGTGCGCTATCGTCAAGAGCCTTATCGCTTAAAATTAGCATTTATTGAGGAAAAATTAAAGAATACCAAAGCGCGTAATGAAGGCTTGTCTAATCCTGATACCAGAAAATCCATCAAGTTGGCAAATAAAGAAGATAATCTTTATCCCAGCGCCCGTGACTTTTTAGAAGATTTAAACTTAATCAAAACTAATTTGGAAGAAACGGGCTTAAATTGCCAAGAATTAGAGCATTTAATTTTTCAGGTGGAAATCTATGGTTTTCATTTAACGGAGTTAGATTTTCGTCAAGACTCTTCCCGTCATTCCGATGCTTTAAATGAGGTTGCCAATTATTTAGGCATTTTAGATCGTCCTTACAATGAACTTTCTGAAGCGGAAAAAACTGCTTGGCTGACGAGGGAGTTAAAAACTCGGCGCCCGTTAGTGCCTAATCCCATTCCTTTTGCCGAGACTACCACGGAAACCATTGAAACTTTTCAGGTGTTACGGGCGCTACAGGAAGAATTTGGCGTAGAGGTTTGTTGTACTTACATCATCAGTATGACTAATTATGTTAGCGATGTGCTGGAGGTGTTGTTATTGGCAAAAGAAGCAGGGTTATATGATCCCGTTTTAGGCATCAGTAGCATTCGCATTGTGCCTTTATTTGAAACAGTGGAAGATTTAAAACGCTCTTATTCTGTGATGCAGGAATTGTTTGATTTACCCCTTTATCGTGCTTGTTTGGCGGGGGGTTATGAAGAAATCAACACTAATCAGGGAGAGTCTAGTTTAGTCATTCCGAGGTTAAAACCCGATGATTTACAGGAAGTGATGTTGGGATACTCGGATAGTAATAAAGATTCGGGGTTTATGAGTAGTAATTGGGAAATTCATAAAGCTCAAAAAGTTTTAGCTAAGTTGGGAGGGCGCTATGGGGTAAAAGTTAAGATATTCCATGGGCGAGGTGGCTCGGTGGGGCGCGGTGGTGGTCCAGCTTATGCCGCTATTTTGGCTCAACCGACTTCTACCATTAACGGTAAAATCAAAATTACTGAGCAGGGAGAGGTATTAGCTTCTAAGTATTCTCTTCCTGAGTTGGCATTATATAACCTCGAAACTATTAGTACCGCAGTAATTCAAGCGAGTTTGTTGGGTAGTGGTTTTGATGATATTGAGCCTTGGAATGACATCATGGAAGAAATTGCCATGGCTTCTCGTCGTGCTTATCGTAATTTAATTTATGAGCAACCGGATTTTATTGACTTTTTCTTGTCAGTAACTCCCATTGAGGAAATTAGTAAGTTGCAAATTAGCTCACGCCCCGCTCGCCGTAAGAGTGGCAAGAAGGATATTAGTTCTTTGCGCGCCATTCCTTGGGTGTTTAGTTGGACTCAAAGCCGTTTTTTACTGCCGGCTTGGTATGGTGTTGGTACAGCGTTACAGGAGTTTTTGGATAAAGAGCCGGAGGAAAATTTAAAGTTATTGCGTTATTTTTATTTAAAGTGGCCTTTCTTTAAAATGGTTATCTCTAAGGTAGAGATGACTCTTTCTAAAGTGGATTTACAGATGGCAAGTCACTATGTGGAGGAGTTGTCAAAAGATGAGGATAAGGAGCGTTTTCGCAAGTTATTTGCTGAAATTGCCCAAGAATACTATCGTAGTCGAGATATTGTTCTGCAAATCAATCAACAGGAGCGACTATTGGATAATGATCCTGAATTACAGCGTTCGGTTCAGTTACGCAATGGTACAATCGTTCCCCTCGGCTTTTTACAAGTTTCTCTTTTAAAACGATTACGGCAGTATGCTAGTCAGGATAAAGCCGGGTTGATTCATTTTCGTTATAGTAAAGATGAACTATTGCGAGGGGCGCTGTTAACTATTAACGGTATTGCCGCTGGTATGCGTAACACTGGTTGATGCTGTTGGGGTGGAGGGCGCTTTTTAAGTAAGAAGTAAAAAAATGGAATTATCAAGGGTTTAGATATACTACAAGAGTTAAAAAACAGGCAGAAATAAACACTGTTTAGACAAAAATAGCGTTAAAATGACAAAATAACATAATAAATATTACTGTGAGACCATAAATCTCATAATTATCCATTGTCAATTGTCTATTATCTTCCACCGTTCCATAATTGACGGGCTTATTTTTATTATCCAAAATAGATGATGATTAATAAGAATGAAAACGAATCCCTTAACTTGACGTTAGAGCAAATCGCTAGTAACCATAATCGAAAAGCTATGTCAGCCCAGAATAATTCTGATGATTTACTAAATCAAATTGAGCAACAATTTAAGCAGAAAAAAGTTAGTAATTATCCTCAAAATAAAACTAAAAATGAGGATTCACTAGATCATATAATTGAAGATTTGTCAAAAAAGAAGTCCGCAAATGAAGAAAGTAGTGATTTATTGAGTGACATTGAAAATAAATTTAAACAAAATCAACCTACATCAAAGCAAAAGAATAACGATAACTTATTAAGTGAAATTGAAAATAAATATCAGCGTCAGTCCCAAAAATCATCTTTTGTAGAAGAAAACTTAAATAATATTTCACAAAAAGTAGCACAAAAAGTAGCACAAAAACAGAAAAAAACAAAAATTACAGAGAAAAGTTTTGAAGAAATAAAACGAGAAGAATTAGCCAAGCAAAGACAAGCTAAAGCAGAAGCAAAAAGGCAAGAAGAAGAAGCAAAAATAACAGCACAAAAACGAGAACAATTAAAACAAAAAGCAGAAAAATGGCTTAAAAATCTTGATCCTACTTCCGATGAAGGTTTTTGGTTTTCTCAGTTTGCTATGTCTTATGATTCTCCACTTCAAGCTGCCATAGAATATCTTCAAGTTATGGGTTAAATTTTGGGCGTTGCATTTTTATGAGATGATTTATAATGAAGGAAAAAGTTTTATGACAGGA
>JACYMF010000038.1 GCA_015272165.1 Cyanobacterium sp. T60_A2020_053 | reverse complement strand
GGTCATAGAAAACTATATCAGGGGTATGGAACGTGCCTCTTTAGACGCAGAGTCGCCAAGCTCTACTGAGTGCGGAAGCATGAGGCAACTTGGGGCGAAGAAGCGTCAGAAACGCATTTCTCAGCGTAGCGGAAATGCGTAGTTCATCAAAGGAAAGATTATGAATTATGAATTATGAATTATGAATTATGAATTATGAATTAATAATTTCCTTTGCCCTTTGCCCTTTTTAAACCTTTGCCCTTTGCCCTTTGCCCTTTTAAGAATTATCTATTATCCACCAAACTACCGTCATTCCATTCCAGACTATCATCAATTTTCGTGCCATTATGATAAGCACACAAAAGAATCTCGCTAGTTTTACCCCAAACGATTTCCCCATCACTACTCAGCGCAATCGCACCCAAATCCCGTTGATTTTCCTTTGCTTCCGTCATGGATTTAACCATGGCATCCCTCAAAGATAAACCATCCGTAGCGCGTATCACCACTTTAGCCGCCAAACACTCATCGATAATATCTTCTCCAATACCCGTGCAACTTACCCCGGCCGTAGAATTAGCATAATTTCCCGCCGGCATAGCTGAATCGCTTACCCTACCAATACGCTCTAATCCTTTCCCCCCCGTAGAAGTACCAGCACTTATTCTACCCTGTTGATCCAATGCTACCACGCCGATAGTCCCCCGGCGCGCGCCACCATCCCCTTCCGCCACCACCCCAGCCATTTTGCGACTGAAATTATCTTTTCTTTCCTCCATCCATTCCTGTAACCGTAAATCCGTTAACGGATCATAAATCGGGATATTTAACTCTCTTAATAATTCCGTGCTACCTAAATCGGACAAAACCCGATCTTCTTCTTCCTGTAAAGTTTTAGCTAAATTAATAGGATTTTTTACCCGTGAAACGTTAATAACACCACTAAAACGCTGTTTCTCTCCATCCATTAAAGATGCACTCATGCGAATTTGTCCATCAGACTGCAACACCGATCCAGTTCCAGCATTGAATCTTGGCTCATCTTCCAACCGTTGACAACCTAAAATTACCGCTTCATTGGCACTTTTTCCTACTAATAATGCTCGGTAAACCTCATCAACAATTTGATGTAGAGATTGACGCACCGCTTCTAATCCCCCTTTACCCTTTAATGAGCTACCAGCGCCCCCATGAATAATTAATTTCGGTGTAATTTGATTTGACATCTTTGCTGAATAAGTATAACTTTTTTAACTACTCAATCTTATCACTCAAAGAAACCTGAAATAACTAGGGATTGCTGAAAAGTCTTTTGGTCAAAATAGCAAAACAGAAGAGGGAATAGTTTTAAGTTTATAATGGTAAGATAGTCTATATTTAAGTCATCAGGTGATGGTAAGCAATAGTTAAAAATTTGAGTTATTTTTAAAACCTTATAGAAACTACCAATTAAATGCTTTTAGCCTTTCAACTACTATTTGTAAATAATTATTTCTAAATCCTCAATCCTAAAATGTTGATTGTTGCTTAGATTTTCTGAGTATTATGAATATTACTCATCACTTGAGATATTTTTATTCTGACACCAGTAACTTACAACTTACCGTCTGTAACTTATAAAGTATTGCTATATTGAAAAGGCAAATTAACATTTTAATTAATTAAAACTATGCCTCAATTTATTGTTACACTACTTGTCACTGCGGTTTCAATGTTAATTACCGCTCAGATTATACCGGGTATTCAAATCAGTGGCATTATTCCCTCTTTGGTTGGTGCTGGGGTATTTGGTATTGTGAACAGCATTATTAAACCAATTTTAGTATTTTTCACTTTACCATTTACGATTGTCACCCTAGGATTATTTTTATTTGTTGTTAATGCTATTTGTTTTTCTTTGGTAGGCTATTTTACCCCCGGATTTGAAGTTAAGAGTTTTTTTGATGCCCTTTTTGGTTCTATTATTGTCTCTTTAGTTTCAGGATTTTTAAGTAAGTTCTTTGATACCTAAATAACCAAAATTGATTAAGTATTTTATTGCTGAAGTCCTTTATTTGTGATTATTTTGGATTCTTCTCTTTATCCTCTTGCCTTTTCCTTACTAAGACCCAAAATATCTTTTCAGCAAAATATATACAACAGACTTCTCCAATAATTATTTTAGTAATCAATATGAATATTGTTTTAAAAAATTACTAACAATTTATTAATGATCCCTGTCAATAAATTAGAATTTTTGGAGATGTCTAATTAATCCTGCTGAAAAACTTATTGAAAATAAAAACCCCTCAAAAGAGGGGAAAAACAAAAACTACGGCTTTAAAAATTTAGTAATAAAAAAGAGACTTCTTAAATTAATAAGAAAGTCTCTCTAACAAATTGAGGAAACAACTTAACACATTAAGAACAATTTTCACCTGCCATTAAAGGAAAGACCAGAATGATCCTTCTAGCTAAAGCTACTAGCAATGCTTGACAACCTTTAAATGTACCTTGTTACTACTAATCTTTCTTAATAACTACTATATATAGTATAAATCAAATAAGAATCTTTTGCAACAATTCTGTAAAAATAAAAAGAAGATCGATTTTTGGCTGTCTAAGTTATGATCAGACTTAGAGAAAAAATAATGAATAACAACTTTTGACAAGTCTGGAGTGTTAACAATATTGAACACCATTGCTACGGAAAAACCTCAACCGTTTGCTTTTTCAACCCAATTTAGAGGAAGTGTGGATATGTATGGTGAGCCGAAAAGGGTTACTGAATATCTTAATGATCATCAGGGGTGGTTCGTGCGCTGTGCTTTACCCATGAAAGCTGAACCTTTTGGGGATAATGGTTATACTCTGATTATCGGGCGTTATGGTGCTTTTGGTTATGAAGTAGAACCACAAATGAGTGTAATTTTAGAACCTCCTCATTCGGGACGTTATGCCATGTATTCTGTGCATAACCCTGATTTTAACCATGAGGGTTATGAGGTTAATTATCATTCCCAAATGGAAATTGTCGGGATAGAGTTAACTGAAATGGATGAAAGCATCAGTGAAGTTTGGCAACAAAAAAGTATCGATTATTTATCAAAAGAGTTTACTAGAATTAATTGGCAATTAGATTTGCAAGTAAAAGTACGTTTTCCTAAATTTATTTACAAACTTCCTCATAATTTAATTCAAAAGACGGGAGATAATTTATTGATTCAGATTATTAAACAGGTATCACCTCGTCTCAGTTTTAAGATACAAAAGGATTTTCATACTCGTTTTGATTTGCCTTTGCCTCCTAAATCTTCTCGTAGTTGTGAAGTTGTCAAAAGCTAAATCTTTTAGTAGTGGTCAAGAGTTAACTGTAATGGTAGAGGGGAGGGCGCCGGGGTTTAAACAAAAATAGCCTTAAATATTTACTACTATGAGATTAAGCTAAGACGCATTTAATCTTTTTTTTAAAAGTTCTGAATCCTTTGCTATAAAAGACTCTATATTGTCAAATAGGTATGTCTTAGCTTATCAAGCCTCATAATTATCCACTAAGTAGGTAAGCAAAATTAATTGTGGATTTTATTTTTAATGTAGGGAATTTCCATGCAACCTCCCTACTAAAATTTGAAAAACTAAATCAAGTCACAAATATACAATTAATTTTGTGTGAGAATTTACCTCCACTACTTTACTTTTTCAGCAGACCCTAATTAAATACCAATTACATATTTACGCCAAGTGTGATTAAGATCATCTTTAGTACATTTAACAATTTCAAAATGTAAGCTACTGTAAGGTTTCCTTGGTTGTTTTAGCAAAGGCATTTCTGCTTCTTTTGGAGTGCGGCTACCTTTTCTGATATTACAGCGCACGCAAGCCGCTACCAAATTCTCCCAACTATCGCCCCCACCCCGAGAGCGAGGTATAATGTGATCTATGGTTAACTGATCCCCTTTATAGTTACAGTATTGACAACAATTACGATCCCGTTCTAATACATTTTTCCTAGTTAAGGGTATTTCTTTGTAAGGTACTTTAACGTAATAACGCAGCCTAATTACCGATGGTAAGGGAAATGATTGACAAATGTACTTCCCATTATGTTCTAATTGTTCCGCTTTGCCTTTGATCAATAATATTACCGCTCTTTTCCAACTGGTGATATTGAGGGGTTCGTAGGAGGCATTTAAAACTAAAACCTTTCCCATAGCGTCTTCTTTTCAAAGATTTATTGTCGATGCTAACACATCCTTTTCATACTTGACACAATTAAAGCATGGCAAAAGTAGCAATGATGAAGCTAAAACTTCAATAAAAGCGCTTTGGTAAACAAATCAAAAGATAGAATTATTGAGGATTTAGACATAGTATAAAAGCCATTCATACCACTATGAGACTATAGACCTCATAATTTTCAATTATCCATAATCAATTATCTGTTAAGGTAAAACAAGAGACAATAAAACAAAACTAACATGAATCAAGTTCAATCTGACACAGAACAAGGAAAATCATTAATTCCTTGTGATATTCACCATAGTATCGATCCTGAAGTATTAGCTGTTTTTGCTGGACAAATACTCAGTGAAAACAAAGCACAAAAAATGGCTGAATTTTTTAGTCTTTTAGGTGACTCTAACCGCCTAAGAATTTTATCAGTTTTGGCAAAAGATCAAGTTTGTGTCTGTGATTTGGCAACGACTCTTTGTATGAGTGAATCGGCAGTTTCTCATCAATTACGTACCCTTAAAGCTATGCGCCTAGTTGCTTATGAGAAAAGAGGAAGAAGGGTTTACTACAGTTTACTTGACCATCATGTGTTGGACTTATACCGTGCCGTCACTGAACATTTAGACGAAATTGATTGATTATTAGGAAAAAGTTGTATTCAAAAATTTCATCTAGCAATCTAAATATAACAATTCATTCTCCAATGTTACTTGATCGCGCCCATTATTTTTAGCCCGATACAGCGCCCGATCCGCCCTAGAAATGATATGGTCAACATTGACATCATCGGAGTTATACTGCGCAATACCGATACTAACAGTAATAAACAAATTAGGATCATCCACAGGTAAAGATAAATAGCGAATTTTCTGACGAATACGATTACCCACTAACTTAGCATCCTCGATTTTAGTTTCTGTTAGAAAAATAATAAATTCTTCCCCACCCCAGCGCGCGCACAAATCTTCTTCCCGTAAACACTTATTACACTCTTCTGCCACTAACTTAATTGCCACATCTCCCATAGGATGCCCATAAGTATCATTAATTTTTTTAAAGAAATCAATATCAAGAATAATAATCGAAAAAATTCTTTTTTGTCTTTTGGCTAATTTAAACTCTCTATGGGCTAACTTGAGAAAATTACGCCGATTGGAAATGCCCGTTAATTCATCTAACGTTGCTAATTTTTCTAATTCAACTAAGGCTTTTTTTAACTGATCTCTAGTGTATTTTAGCTCCAGATGTGTTTTAATTCTAGCTAATAATTCCTCACCATTAAAAGGCTTAGTCACATAATCCACAGCGCCCGACTGAAAGGCTTTTAAAACATTCTCCTTAGCATCACTAGCCGTCAGAAAAATAATCGGAGTCTCCTCATATTGAGGATCAGATTTAATCAATTGACACAACTGTAAACCATCAATTTTTGGCATCATCAAATCCAGCAAAATTAAATCAGGAGTAACCAACTTCGTAAACTGTAAACACTCCTCACTACTAGATAAAACCTTAACCTGATAACCAACTTTAGTTAAAACTTTTTCCAATACAATTCTATTGATAGAATTATCATCTACCGCCAAAATTAGAGAATTGTAGAAATTATACTCAGACATTGAGATTTCAGGGTTTTAAAAAACACCAACAATAACTTTAGTTAATGACTGACGTTACGCACTGATTCAAATGTTACGTTAAGGGAGGTTTCAGGTAGCAGGTAGCAGGTTTCAGGTTTAAAACCCTTCCCTCCATAGACTCTTGTACAACAAAAAGATCAATAAACATAAGTTTCTTGTCAATTCTTTAACCTAATACCTAATACCTGACACCCGACACCTGACACCAACAATTAATTCTATATTTTGCGTAACATCAGTTAATGATATAAAACTAGATTACCCTCATTAGATAATCAATTAAACTTTCCTCCATCAACTTTAACGATTTGAGCTTGATGTAATAAATTTTTGTTGAAACAATTAAGATGAGTTGTAGTAATTATAGTTTGAAAACGATCTCCTAAACAATCTAATAATTGTTGTTGCCTTTTTATATCCAACTCCGCCATTACATCATCTAATAATAACAAAGGACAATCCCCCGTCACCTGCTCAATAATCTGTAACTCAGCAAGTTTCAAAGCTAGTACAAGGGTTCTTTGTTGCCCCTGAGAGCCATAACTACGAGCTAAATTATCATTAATGATAAACTCAATTTCATCTCGATGAGGACCAACTAAAGTAGTACCAAGATTAATCTCAGCTAATCTTTTCTCGGCTAAATTTTCTCTAATTAGTTGTTGCACATTTTCAGGGGTATCTTCCTGCCACAATACATTAGGTGCATATTTGATTACCAATTTTTCGGTTTTTTGACTAATTTGATGATGCCAAAATCTCGCTAAAGGTTGAATTTTTGTAATAACTCTCGCTCTTCTTCTTTTTACTCTTGATGCAGTTTCGGCTAATTTCTCATCCCATAATTGTAGCTCTAAATCCGCAGAGGAAGACAAATTATGATCATAACCAGCTTTTTTAAACTTTTTTAAAAGTGCGTTTCGTTGTTTTAAAACATGGTGATAATCTTTAATTATATGCCAGTAAATTGGTTCAATTTGAATCAATAAATTATCCACCCAATTCCGACGATATTCCGGCGCCCCTCGCACCAAATCAAGATCAAGGTTAGAAAATAAAACAGTATTAATTATGCCTAAAAAATCAAGATTTCTCTTCACTTTTTCAGAATTAACAAACAATTCCCGTTTGCCCTTGGCTGGAATGATAATGCCTAAATCATGGTCAACATAACCATTGCTGATTTTAGCTTTAATCTGCCCATAAACTCCCTGATGATAAACTAAGTCAATATCCTTACTGTAGCGGTGACTTTTTAAAGACGATAATAATTCAATAGCTTCTAAAAGATTGGATTTTCCCTGTGCGTTATCTCCTAATAAAATTATTTTATTTTCACTAAACTTTAATACCTCTTGAATATAGTTGCGAAAATAATACAATTCCAATTCTTTCAGAAACATAGTAAACGAAATTTTGATTTAGGACATGGGGGAAGCAGGAGAGAAAGGGAAGCAGGGGAGACGGGGAGACGGGGAGATAATTAATTATCGCTCTTCTACAGTAGTTATGACAAATTAATAATAAATGATGAATAAAACCTTTGAGAGATAATAGTTTCGGTATTTTAAAAATGCAATTGTTATAAATTTATGGTTGGCATTTCACCTAATACCTGACACCTTTTTTTAGACATAATTTATCATACTCAAAGTAGAAGAGCCTTAATTATTAATTATTAATTTCCCTTGCCCTTTTAACTTTGCCTTTCTAACTTTGCCCTTTTTAGCAATTGTCAATTATCCAATGTACGGAAAACTACACTACCTGATATGTACAGGATGTTTCACTATAGTAGATGAAATTAACCTTAAATAAATAATTCGGTTAAGAAAAAGTAAATATTATAGTAAATTAGTTCTGAATTATGGGAAAAGTAGTTGGTATAGATTTAGGTACAACTAACTCCTGTGTGGCAGTAATGGAAGGTGGAAAACCTGTAGTTATTGCTAACGCAGAGGGTTTTAGAACCACTCCTTCCGTGGTGGCTTATGCTAAAAATGGTGACCGCCTTGTGGGTCAAATCGCTAAACGTCAAGGGGTAATGAACCCTGAAAACACATTCTATTCAGTAAAACGTTTTATCGGTAGAAGACATGACGAAGTGACCAATGAAACCACTGAAGTATCTTACAAAGTATTAAATGTCAACGGTAACGTTAAAATCGATTGCCCTTCTCAGGGTAAACAATTTGCACCGGAAGAAATTTCTGCACAAGTTTTACGCAAATTGGTAGAAGATGCTAGTAAATATTTAGGGGAAACAGTTACTGAAGCAGTTATCACAGTTCCAGCTTATTTTAACGACTCTCAGCGTCAAGCCACCAAAGATGCTGGTAAAATTGCTGGTATTGAAGTAAAACGTATCATCAATGAACCTACAGCGGCTTCTCTGGCTTATGGTTTAGATCGTAAAAGTAATGAAACTATCCTTGTTTTTGACTTGGGTGGTGGTACTTTTGATGTATCTGTGTTAGAAGTAGGTGACGGTGTATTTGAAGTTTTAGCTACTTCTGGAGATACCCATTTAGGGGGTGACGATTTCGATAAAAAAATCGTTGATTTCCTCGCTGAAGATTTCAAAGGCAAAGAAGGCATCGATTTACGTAAGGATAAACAGGCTTTACAACGCCTTACTGAGGCCGCAGAAAAAGCTAAAATTGAGCTTTCTAGTGTCTCCCAAGCTGATATTAACCTACCTTTCATCACCGCTACCCAAGATGGTCCAAAACATTTAGAGTTAAATTTAACTAGAGCTAAGTTTGAGGAATTATGCGCTGATTTAATCGATCGTTGTGCCATTCCCGTACAAAATGCTCTCAAAGATTCTAAATTAAGTGCCAGTGATATTGATGAAGTGGTATTGGTAGGGGGTTCGACTCGTATTCCTGCGGTTAAGGAAGTGGTTAAGAAGGTTTTAGGTAAAGAACCTAATCAAACCGTTAACCCTGATGAAGTAGTGGCGGTGGGCGCTGCTATCCAAGGGGGTGTTTTAGCTGGAGAAGTTAAAGATATTCTTTTATTAGACGTAACGCCGTTGTCTTTGGGTGTAGAAACCCTCGGCGGTGTGATGACCAAAATTATCCCCAGAAATACCACTATCCCCACCAAAAAATCGGAAACTTTCTCTACTGCGGTGGATGGACAAAGTAATGTAGAAATTCACGTTTTACAAGGTGAGCGGGAATTTTCTAAGGATAATAAGAGTTTGGGAACTTTCCGTTTAGATGGTATTCCGGCCGCGCCTCGTGGTGTGCCTCAAATTGAGGTAACTTTCGATATTGATGCTAACGGTATTCTCCATGTTACTGCTAAGGACAAAGGTACTGGTAAAGAGCAATCCATCAGTATTACGGGTGCTTCTACTTTACCTGATGAGGATGTGGATAGAATGGTGAAGGAAGCTGAAGCTAATGCGGCAGCTGATAAGGAGAAACGGGAGAAAATTGAGCGTAAAAACCAAGCTGATTCCCTTGTTTATCAAGCTGAAAAACAACTTACTGAATTAGGTGACAAAGTCAGCGCTGATGATAAGTCCAAAGCGGATGGTTTAATTAAAGACCTTAAAGATGCGGTGGCGCAGGATGATGATGAGAAAATTAAAACCGTGATGCCTGAGTTACAACAGGTGTTATATACCATCGGTAGTAATATCTATCAGCAGTCTGCTGATGCTACGCCAGAGGGTGCTACTGGGGCGGAGGGCGCTGGTTCTAATCCTAGTGATGATGTTATCGATGCTGAGTTTTCAGAAGATGATAAATAATCAAAATTCTTAGTTTATTTTAGTATCAACCCCTTTCCAATCTAGGAGAGGGGTTTTTTTATTGTATTTTTTTCATTATATAAAGAATATTTGGCGTTGCATTTTTATGGGATGATTTATAATGAAGGAAAAAGTTTTATGACAGGAGTAGTAAAAAGAAGAAAT